>NZ_JAAAYH010000310.1:0-10906 GCF_018035285.1 Streptomyces sp. MK37H
CGCCGCCGGTGGCTCAGCCACCGAACTCATCCAGCGGATCGGGATCCCCAGGGCAACCCGCCGGCCGCCCCTGGCCCTCACCCCAGGGCTCCCCCGGCCCGTCCGGTTCAGCGGCGGCTACGCGTTCCCCGGCCGCCGGTGCGGCGCCGGGTGCGTGGCCGCCCTTCCGGGCGGCGCCTGCCACCCGGGGTGCTCGTCCCTGCCGGGGCGCTCCTGCCACCCGGGCCCGCCGCCCCGCTCGGCCGCTCCCGCGCCGACTGCCGCTCCATCTGACCTTCCGCCTCCCCCGATTCCTCCGCTTCCTCCAACTCCTCCGCTTCCGCGCGGACGGCCGACTCGGCTGACTCAGCCGAATCGACCGGTCCGGCCGTTTCCATGGCCGTTTCGGCCGGGGTTCCGGCCGCCCCCAGCGGCTCGGCGGCAGCCAAGTCGCCGAGCCGCTCCAGCTCCGCGTGCACCGCGGCGTGCACGGCACGGTCGGCGCGGTCGGCCGGGTCGAAGCGCTCAGAGTCCTCCCGGCGCAGGCATTGACGCAGAAGCTTCGGATGGACCCCCTCATTGCACGCCTGGTGCAGCAACCTCGCGAAGAGGTAATCGGGATCGACCCGCAGGGCACGGCCAAGCGCCACCCGTGCCATGAGTTCATCACCCGCCGACCAGGCGACCCACCCCGCCAGGGTGAGCGGCGCCGCCGCATGCTCCCCGTAGGAGCCGACACAGCGACGGGCCAGCGCGCGCCACAGCCGCAGCGCCGCGTCAGCGTCCGCTTCCTCCATCCATCCGGCCACCCGGTCCCGGGTCCGCCGGTCCTGCAGCCCGATGATCATCGCCGCCGCCTCCTGGTCGTCGAGCAGACCGTCATCGCGGAGATCGGCCGCGCAGGCGTCGGCCACCGGCGACGCGGCCTGGAACGTGTCCAGCATCCGGCCCACCAGACCGAGGGTCTGCGCACGCACCGTCGCGGAGCCACCGGCGTCCAGAATCCTCGGCACAAGATCGGCTCCGGCCGCGTCCAGCGCCCGCTCCTGAACATCGGCCCGAGGTGCCCCGAGCGGGGCGAGCCTGGCCTCCATCTCACGCAGTGAGCCGCGCACCTGAACCCCCGCGTACGTCGCGGCCGCGGCCATGACCGACGTGCCCGGCAGGGCGAGCGGAACGCCTTCCGGCGGACAGCAGCGCTGGTCGGGGCAGACATACGACCAGAACCGGCCGCCGGAGATGCACAGCGCCTCGAACACTGGCACCTCCAACCCGCCGCATGCGATGCGCAGCCGCTGGGCGAGGGGCCGCAGCCGCTCCATCGCCTCCTGCGCGGACTCGCCCTCGGCCGGCTCCTGGCACAGGAACAGAACGACCCCGTCCGGCCGCACGCCACGCCGCTCGCTGCCGCTGATCAGGCATTCGGCGAGCTGATCGCAGACCTCCGGCCACTCCTCCGGAACCCGGGGAATGCCGAGCCTGAGCCGGCCGCCGAACCGGCCGCGGGAGCCGTGCAGCGCGATCATCACAATGCTGTCGTCCGGCTGGAAGCCCAGGACATAGGGCAGGGCATCGGCGAGCTCGGCCGGGCTGCGGAGGGTGACCTGCTCTTCGCCGGGCAGACCGGCCGCTTCGTTGTGTCGAGTCATGGCCCGACGGTCCCTCAGCCCCGCCGACCCCGCCACCCCTGTGGATAACGTTATCCACAGGCTGCCAGGGGCGTTGGCGCGATGTCGGCGGGATCGGGTTGCATGGGGGCATGAGCGACGAAGACCTGCGCCTCTCGGCCGACCGCGTCCTGGCCCGCCTCGTCGGGGACACCACCGGCTCCGCCCGGCTCCGGGAGGATCAATGGCGGGCGATCGAGGCGCTGGTCGCCGAGCGCCGCCGAGCGCTGGTCGTGCAGCGCACCGGCTGGGGCAAGTCTGCGGTGTATTTCGTCGCCACCGCGCTGCTGCGCGAGCGCGGCAGCGGTCCGACCGTGATCGTCTCCCCGCTGCTCGCGCTGATGCGCAACCAGGTCGAGGCCGCCGCGCGCGCCGGTATCCGGGCCCGCACGATCAATTCCGCGAACACCGAGGAGTGGGACACCATCCAGGCGGAGGTGGCCGCGGGCGAGGTGGATGTGCTGCTGGTGAGCCCGGAGCGGCTCAACAACCCCGACTTCCGCGACCAGGTGCTGCCCCAGCTCGCCGCTGCCACCGGCCTGCTGGTCGTCGACGAGGCACACTGCATCTCCGACTGGGGCCATGACTTCCGGCCCGACTACCGCAGGCTGCGCACCATGCTCGCCGATCTGCCCCAGGGCGTGCCCGTGCTCGCCACCACCGCGACCGCGAACGCTCGGGTCACGGCCGATGTGGCCGAGCAGCTGGGCACGGGCGAAGGAACCGGGCGGGCGCTGGTGCTGCGCGGCCCGCTGGACCGGGAGAGCCTGCGGCTGGGCGTGCTGCCGCTGCCGGACGCCGCGCATCGGCTCGCCTGGCTCGCCGACCACCTCGATGAGCTGCCGGGCTCCGGGATCATCTACACCCTCACCGTGGCCGCGGCCGAGGAGGTGACCGCGTTCCTGCGGCAGCGCGGTCACACCGTCGCCTCCTACACCGGCAAGACGGAGAACGCGGATCGCCAGCAGGCCGAGGAGGACCTGCTGGCCAACCGGGTCAAGGCGCTGGTCGCCACCTCAGCGCTGGGCATGGGCTTCGACAAGCCGGACCTCGGCTTCGTGGTGCATCTCGGTTCGCCGTCCTCCCCCATCGCCTACTACCAGCAGGTCGGGCGCGCCGGGCGCGGTGTGGAGCACGCCGAGGTGCTGCTCCTGCCCGGCCGTGAGGACGAGGCGATCTGGCGGTATTTCGCCTCGCTCGCCTTCCCGCCCGAGGAGCAGGTGCGCCGCACGCTCGACGTGCTCGCGGCGTCGGACCGGCCGGTGTCCCTGCCCGCGCTCGAGCCCCAGGTCGAGCTGCGGCGGTCGCGTCTGGAGATCATGCTCAAGGTGCTCGACGTGGACGGCGCGGTGCGGCGGGTGCGCGGCGGCTGGACCGCCACCGGGCAGCCCTGGGCGTATGACGCGGATCGGTATGCGTGGGTGGCGCGCCAGCGGGAGACCGAGCAGCAGGCCATGCGGGAGTACGCCACGACGGCCGACTGCCGGATGGAGTTCCTGCGGCGGCAGCTGGACGACGAGAAGGCGGCGCCCTGCGGCCGCTGTGACAACTGCGCGGGGGCGCGGTTCACCACCGAAGTGTCCGCCGCCTCGCTGGACGCTGCGCGCGGCGAGCTGGGGCGGCCCGGTGTCGAGGTGGAGCCGCGCCGTATGTGGCCGACCGGGCTGCCCGCGGTGGGCGTCGACCTCAAGGGCCGCATTCCGGCGGGTGAGCAGGCCGCTCCGGGCCGGGCCCTGGGCCGTCTGTCCGACATCGGCTGGGGAAACCGGCTGCGGCCGCTGCTGGCCCCGCAGAGCCCGGACGCCCCGGTGCCCGACGATGTGGCCGGTGCGGTGGTGACTGTGCTCGCCGACTGGGCCAAGGGCCCCGGCGGCTGGGCCTCGGGCGCGCCGGACGCCCCGGACCGCCCGGTGGGCGTGGTCACGATCGCCTCCCGCACCCGCCCGCAGCTGATCCGGTCGCTCGGCGAACGGATCGCCACCGTCGGCCGGTTGCCCCTGCTCGGGAGCGTCGCGTACCACGACGGCGAGGTCGACACCCGGGTGCCGCGCACCAACAGCGCCCAGCGGCTGCGGGCGCTGCACGGCGCGCTGACCGTGCCGCCGCCGCTGGCGGCGGCCCTTGCCGAGGCGGGTGGACCGGTGCTGCTGGTGGACGACTTGGCGGACACCGGCTGGACCTTGGCCGTCGCCTCCCGGCTGCTCCGCCGGTCGGGGGCGGCCGGGGTGTTTCCGCTGGTCCTGGCCGTGCAGGGGTAGAGGCGGCCGCGGCCGCGGCGGGGCGCGAACCGGCCAGGAATATAGAACGCACATCCAGGCAAAACGGTCAGTGGTGCCGACTGCGCATTGCCGCACGCGGGCGCTACCGGGAGAATTGCCAGCAGCTCCCCCGCCCCCGGTCCGGCCGTGGTACCGACGGGGCTGTGTCGTGGCCCGCGCCCGTGCCCGACCCTTCGCACGGACCGTGGGCGCAGACGAAGGGAGGACCGTGACCTTCGGCTTCGTTCCGCCACCGTCCGCCGATTCCGCTTCCCGAGCCGGCCGGATGCTCCAGCCCGCCGAGTGGGCGGCAGCGGGAATCCCGTTGCTGCGCAATCCGCGCGAGGTGGTCACCGGACTGCACATCCGCCATCTGCCGACGCCCTCGACCGCCGTCGTCGCGGTCCTCGATCCGGAGGAACGGCTCACGGCGAGCGCCTCGTTCGTCCGCCGCGGCGCCGCCGCCGTCGACGGCTGGGACTTCCGGAACGCGCTGCTGGCGCAGTTGCGCCGGGTGATCCCCCACGATCTGCGGCGCCGCACACCGATCCGCACCGCCGTGCTGCTCTACTGCCGCGAGGGCGAGAGCCGGTGGACGGAGGAGGACGGCGCCTGGATGTGGGGGCTGCGCGACGCCTGCACCCTGCACGGCCTGCGCTGCGGTGCGTACATCACGCTGACCCACGACGGATGGCGGGTCCTCGGCGAGGGGCGGGGCGGCCGTCGGCCGCACTCCGCTTCGCTGCCGACCGCGCTGGGCGTGGCCGTCGAGGGCGACGGCGACGCCAAGGAGCTGCCGCGGCCCCACCTCGGAGGGCGGCGCAAGGCACTGAGCCACTCCGCCGCCGTCTGACCGGTCGCGGGCCGCGCGGCCACCGGCCGTCCGGGCGCCGGACAGCTCCGCCACGGGGGACAGAGACTGCCGGACACCGGGCGTTCGGGGACGTGCGGCCTCAGGCGCCCGGACCGATGAGGGTGTTGATGCGCTTCGGATCGCCGCAGACGATCAGCAGCGTCCCGGCACGGCCCATCGCCTCGGGCAGCGCGCGGGCCACGGCGTCGTTCGCACCGCCGTTGACGGCGACGACCACGACCGGGCGGCCCTTGAGGCGGTCGGCCTCCGCGTCGGCGTAGAAGACATCGTCTCCGGCGTCGTGCTGCGCCCAGTAGGACGCCTCGCCGAAGGACAACTCATGCGCCGCCCACGGATGCTGCTCCCCGGTGGTCAGCACCAGGATGTCACCAGGGGCTCGGCCGGAATCCAGCAGCAGGTCGACCGCCTCGTCCGCCGCGTCCAGGGCGCCGTCCACCGTGGCGGGGATCAGCTGGATCTGGGGCGTGGCCTTTGTGGCGGTGGGTGCGGCCTTGGCAGCCGAAGCCGCCGGGGCGGTCGGCACGGGCTTCGTCGCATCGCTCGTGGTGCGCTGCGACTGGGCCGACGAGGTTCCGGCGGAGCCACGGTTGGGACCGGGGCTTCCGGGCCGCCGCGGTGCGGGCCGGGGGCCGGGACCAGGTACAGGACGAGGGGTCGGCGCGGTACGGCCTGCGGCCGGTGTCACGCGGGGACCCGGGACACTCTCGTGAATCTGAGGCTCCTCGGGGATGAGAGGCATGGGCTGATGTCTATCAAACGTCGGTGCGAGTCGCATCGGCGGGTGGCGGTTTTGACCGCTTGGTCTGCTCAGAAGTCGAAGCCGAGTTGGCCTTCGTCCTCCAGCCCGACCGGTTCGGATGTGCTGCGGAACCGCTTCAGGTGCCGCCAGCGGGGCAGCCCGTCCATATAGGCCCAGGACAGCCGGTGGTGGGGCGTGGGCCCCAGTTCCCGCAGGGCGGCGCGGTGCGTGGGGGACGGATATCCAGCGTTGTCCCCGAAGCAGAAGTCCGTGTGCTCGGCTCCCAGTTCGGCCATCATCGCATCCCGGCGGACCTTGGCGATCACCGAGGCGGCGGCAACGGACACACAGGACTGATCGCCCTTGATGACCGTACGAACCGTCCAGGGACCGCCGAGGTAGTCGTACTTCCCGTCCAGGATGACCGCGTCCGGCCGGACCGGCAGCGCGTCCAGCGCACGCGTGGCGGCGAGCCGGAGGGCGGCCGTCATCCCCAGGTCGTCGATTTCCTCGGGAGAGGAGTGACCCAGGGCGTGTGCGGTGACCCACGAGTCCAACTCCAGGGCCAGGGCCGTGCGCTTCTTGGGACTCAGCAGCTTGGAGTCGGTGAGCCCGGTCGGCGGACGGCGCAGACCGGTGACCGCCGCGCAGACCGTCACCGGACCGGCCCATGCCCCGCGCCCGACCTCGTCGATACCGACGACGATCTTGGCTCCCGTCGTGGCTCGGAGCGAGCGCTCGACACTGTGGGTGGGCGGTTCATAGGCCATGGCGAGGACAACCTTACGCCGCTCTTACCTGCGTTCGGAACCCGGATCCCCAGCAGTGATCACCGACCGCCTCCGTCGGTCGCCGCCCTGGTGGATCCGGTGGCCGCTTCCGCCCAACACGACGCGGCGCACGGCTGGTTCGATGGGTGGGGCAAACCGGACGGCGCACCGCATCACGCCCACGCTGAAGGTCAGTCGGCGCCCGGCGGGACCCACTCCGGCAGCGCCTCGGTGCGGTCCAGCCAGTCGGCGGGCGGCGCACCGGCGGCCTCGGAAGCGACCACTCCCCCGACGATGGCGCAGGTGGTGTCCACATCTCCGCCGGCCGAGGCCGTCCTCCAGAACGCCTCCTCGAAGGAGCCCAGGTGGCGAGCGGCCGCCCACAGGGCGAACGGCACGGTGTCATGGGCGCTGGTGCGGCGGCCGCAGCCGAGCACCGCGGCGACGGTCCCGGCGTCCGCGTAGTCGAGCATGTCGCGGGCGCGGCGCAGCCCCGCCTGGACGGCGCTGCGCGGCACCACCTCGACCACCCGGTCCAGCAGCTCTCCGGGCCCGCCGTGGCCCGCCGGATCGGCCACCAGCGCCGCCGCCGCGGCCACCGCCATGGCTCCCGCCACCGCCTCGCGGTGCTGATGCGTGGTGTACGCCGAGATCTCCGCCTGATGCGTGGCCTGCTCCACATCGCCCGCGTACCAGGCGCCCAGCGGGGCGATCCGCATGGCGGCGCCGTTGCCCCACGAGCCCTGCCCCTGGAACAGCCCGGCGGCCAGGTCGCGCCAGTCGCCGCCCTCCCTGATCAGACGGAGCATCCGGTTCACGGCGGGGCCGTAGCCCCGGTCGAAATCATGGTGGTCGGCGAAGGAGCGGGCGAGATCGTCCTGGTCGATCCGGCCATGGGCCACCAGGACGGCCAGGATCGAACAGGCCATCTCGGTGTCGTCGGTCCACTGCCAGGGGGTGGGCGGCAGCTCGCTGCGCTTGAGGTAGGGATAGTTGGCGGGGACAAAGAACTGGGAGCCGAGGGCGTCGCCCACGGCCAGCCCGCGCAGGCTCCGCAGAGCCCGGTGGAAACGGTCAGCGGTCATCGCTGCGCACTCTAACCGGTGTGGCCGTAGGGCTTGGGGGTGCACCAGCGCTCAAAGGGCCGGTCGAGGTGGTAACGCCCGTCGGAGCCGAGCAGCAGGGTCCGCATCTCACCGTTGCCGGGGTTCGACAGCGACTCGAATTCGGCGACGTTCCAGTGCAGCCACCGCATGCAGAACAGCCGCATGGTCAGCCCATGGGTCACCAGCAGGACATTCGGCGGATGGGCCGGGTCCTCGAAGCTGCGCCACAGGCTCTCCAGGAAGGCGTCCACCCGGTCATAGACATCGGCGCCCGACTCACCCTGTGCGAACCGGTAGAAGAAGTGCCCGTAGGCGTCGCGGTAGGCCATCTGTTTCCGCACGTCCTCGCGGTCCTGCCAGTTCCCCCAGTCCTGCTCCCGCAGCCGCGGCTCCTCCCTGACCCGGGTGCGGGAGGGGTCGAGATCGAGCAGCTTCAGGGTCTGGTGGGTGCGGCGGTACGGCGACACATAGATCGACACGCGCTCGTCGCCGAAGGTGGCGCGCAGCCGCTCGCCCGCCTCCTCCGCCTGCCGGCGCCCGGTCTCGGTCAGTCTCAGAGCATGGTCGGGCACCCTTTCGTACACCGAGTCATCGACATTGCCCTCCGATTCTCCGTGCCGTAGGAGGACGATGCGCCGGGGTCGTGCCATGGCGCCACCCTAGATCGAGGTCGTGGCGGGCGCCTCGCTCCCCTCCTCGGCCATGGGCCGGCCTGCTCGTATCTCGCGGCGCCGCCCGGTGAAGCGGCTGCGCAGCAGCCGGTCGTGCGAGACCACCACCAGCGCCCCGGTCCACTGGGCCAGCGCCTCCTCCAGCTCCTCCACCAGGCCGAGGGCGAGATGGTTGGTCGGCTCGTCCAGCAACAGCAGATCGGCGGGGCGGGCCAGCAGCCGGGCGAGCGCCAGCCGGCGGCGCTGGCCCGCGGAGAGCGACCCCACCGGGACATGGAGGGCATCCGGGTGGAACAGCCCGTACGACAGCAGCAGGTCGGTGTGCTCCTCCGGCGTCCCCGGCAGCCCACGGCCGAAGGCCGACAGCAGCCGCTCCCGGGGACGGGCAACCGGTATCTCCTGGGCGAGGTAGCCGATCCTGCCCCGGCGGGCCACCCGGCCCGCCTCCGGTTTCTCCACCCCGGCCATGACCCGCAGCAGCGTGGATTTCCCCGCGCCGTTGGCACCGTGGACGAGCAGTCTGTCTCCGGCCGCCACCGTGAGCCGGTCGACCACCAGCCGCTCCCCCACGCGGACATCGTGAAGGTCGATGAGCAGACCGTCCGCCGAGCCCGCGGCGGGGAGCGCCGAGAACCGCAGCGGCTCCGGCGGGCGCGGCACCGGGTCCTCCTGGAGTCTGCGCAGCCTCTCCCGCGCGTTCCGCACCCTGCTGGACACCGAGGACTGCACACGCCCCCGGTCCCGGTCGTACGCCATCTTGTTGCCGTCCTTCATGCCACGGCCCGGGGCGACCCTCCGGGCGACGGTGGTGGCGGCCTCCGCGAGCGCGGCCGTCTCCGCGCACCACTCCTCGTACGCCTGCTCCCAGCGGCGGCGCGCGGCGGTCTGCTCGGCGACGAATCCGCCATACCCCCCGCCGTACCGCACCAGGGCGCGCCGGTCGGCGTCCACCTCGACGATCGCGGTCGCCACCCGCTCCAGGAAGACCCGGTCGTGGGAGACCGCGAGGACGGTGCCCGGATGCGCCCGGAGCGCCTCCTCCAGCCAGCCGAGCGCCGCGCCGTCGAGGTGGTTCGTCGGCTCGTCCAGCAGCATCACCTCGGGGGCGGCCGCGATCAGGCAGGCGAGCCCCAGCCGGGCCTGCTCACCCCCCGACAGACTGCCGAGCCGCCGCTCGTACCCGATGCGGCCGAGCCCCAGGCCGTGCAGGGCCTTCTCCACCCGGGCATCCGCCTGATAGCCGCCGCGGGCCTCGAACGCGGTGAGCAGATCGCCGTAAGCGGCGAGCACATCCGGGGCGCCACCGCCGAGATCCGCCTCCAGCTCGCGCAGCCCGCGCTCCATGGCGCGCACCTCGGCGAGGGCGGTGTCCACCGCGTCGCGCACCGTGTGGTCCGGCGGCAGCTCGGGCGTCTGGCCGAGGTGGCCGACGCCGCCGTCGGTAACCGCCACCACGGCGCCGTCGTCCGGTGACTCGCGCCCGGCCAGCAGCCGCAGCAGGGTGGACTTACCGGCCCCGTTCTCCCCCACGACGCCGATCCGCTCCCCGGGCCGCACCGCGAAGGACACGTCGTCGAGCAGCAGCCGGTCACCCCGGGACAGCGTGACGCCTCGCAGCGAGATCTGAGTGGGCAAGGGCGCACCTCCGAGCACGCGAGCGGCCATCGGACCGCACACTCCAAACACAACTGAAGTTGCGTTACCCTCAGCATGGCACAGCGAACCCACTAACACAACTGGAGTTGCACTTGTCCACAGAGAGCGCCGTCCCGACGCCGGGCACCGTCCGCCCCGGCGGGCGCACCGCGCGCACCCGCTCGGCGGTGCGCGACGCCGTGCTCACCGGCCTCGCCGAGCACGGCTATCCGGGTCTGACCGTGGAGTACGTCGCCGAGCGCTCCGGCATCCACAAAACGACCGTCTACCGGCGCTGGGGCAGCGTCGAGGGGCTCGTGGCGGACGCGCTGGACCTGGCGGGAGAGGACGCCTGGACGCCGCCGGACACCGGGAATCTGGAGGGCGATCTGCGCGCCCTCGCCCGCGAGGTGACCGAGACCTTCGGCAGCGCGTCGGCCGCCGCCGCGCCGACCGCCTTCATCGCGGCCGCGTTCCAGTCCGAGCGCGCGGCGCAGGCGCTGCGCGACTTCTACACCGAGCGCTTCGCGCGCTGCGAATCCGTGGTGCGGAGGGCCGTCGACCGAGGTGAGGCCCCGTCCGGCACCGACTCCGCGGCGGTCGTACGCGCCGTCTCCGCGCCCTTGTTCTTCCGGGCACTCATCACCCGTGAGCCCATCGACACCCCGCTCGCCGACCAGACGGCGGCCGCCGTCGCGGCCGCGGTCCGGGCCGGGGCCTATCTCCCCGCCCGCCGCTGATCAGAATCGCCCCTTGGCCGGCAGAGGGCTCCGCCTCACACCGTCCAGGCGGAGTCGACCCGCACGACATCGCCGGCGATCGCCGCCACATCCGCTTCCGTCTGCGCGCGCAGGCCGAGCCGCTCGACCCGCTCCACGCGGTACTTCCCGTGCTCGGCCGCCGAGTCCCACATCGACAACACCAGGAACTCGTTCCCCGGCGCCTCCCCGAACACCCCACGCAGCATCCCGGGCGACCCGGCCATGGCCGGATTCCACACCTTCTCCTGCACCAGCGTGAAGTGATCCACCCGGTCGGGGCGCACCCGGCAGTGCGCGACGCGCACCACGTCCGCGTCGGAGAACCGCGGCTCGAAGCCGACCTTCACATCGAATCGGTGCTCGAACAGCCGGACTTGCATGTCCCGGTACGTGCCCGACTGCGAGGCCGCCAGCCGGTCGTGCGAGCGCGCCATGAAGGAGTCGTA
>NZ_JAAAYH010000311.1:0-10898 GCF_018035285.1 Streptomyces sp. MK37H
CCGCCGCGTGGTCCGCCGGACACCCCGTAGTGCGTGCGGTCGCTGGGGCTCAATTACGGAACGTGTCAAGCGCGTTGCCCTCCGGAGCGTAAGCTCAAAACAAGCCAGCGGTCCTAGCCGGACAGCGGAACCAGGAGGGATGGACCAATGACGTTCCAGCCGCGCGAACTCTTCCCCGACCGCTCCGCACGCGACCTGTTCGGCGCGGAGATCCGCCGCCATCGCGAGAAGGCGGACATGTCGCTGCGGCGGCTGTCCGAGGTGCTGAACTACAGCAAGTCCCACCTCGCGCGGATCGAGGCGGCGGAGTCGCTGCCGTACGACGACCTACCGGCGAAGCTGGACGCGTGCTTCGGTACGGATGGCATGTTCGCGAGGCTGCACACGCTCGCGAAGAACGAACCGTTTCCCGGTAAATACCGGCGGGTGGTGGAGATCGAAAGCCGGGCGGTCGTCATCGAGCAGTACATCAGCGGAAGTGCTTCCGGACTGCTCCAGACACCGAAGTATGCGGAGTCATTGATGCGCGGTGTCCATCCGCATGCGCCGCACGCGGAGATCGAAGCGATGGTCAAGGCCCGTGCCGACCGGCAGGCGTTGCTGGATCGGCCCAAGCCGCCACGCTGCTGGTTCATCCTCGACGAGGCAGTACTTCGCCGCCCCGTTGGTGGATCAGAGACAATGCGCGATCAGTTGGCGTCTCTGATCCGGCGTGGGACAGAGTCGCACGTGACCATCCAGGTGCTTCCCTTCGCAGTGGGTGAGCACCCAGAGATGCTGGGTGGCGCGCTGACGCTCTACACGGTGTCCGAGGGACCACAGGTGGCCTACGAGGAAGGCAGTCGGTCCGGGACCATCATCGAGGACCGAGGGGGAGTCGCAGTGCGCCGGGAGAACTACGATCTGCTCAGGGCCATGGCCCTCTCGCCTCGCGATTCCGAGGCAATGATCCAAACCGCGATGGAGGACTACACCCCATGCCCACGACCAGGGACGTAAGTGCAGCGGTCTGGCGCAAGAGCAGTTACAGCAACGGCGACGGCGGCGAATGCGTCGAGGTCGCCGACAACCTCCCGGGCCTCGTCCCGGTCCGTGACTCCAAGTGCCCCCATGGCCCCGCTCTCATATTCGCTGCCGGATCATGGGCCACGTTCATTGCAAGCCTCAAGATGGACTGAAGTCATGCCAACCACCCCGGGCCTGAGTGTTGCCACGTGGCGCAAGAGCAGTTACAGCAATCCCGACGGCGGCAACTGCGTGGAGGTCGCGGACAACCTCCCCGGTGTCATCCCCGTCCGCGATTCCAAAAACCCTGATGGCCCCGCGCTCATATTCGCTGCCGGATCGTGGGCCGCGTTCATAGCCTCCCTCAAGGCGTAAGCCGAAACGGGCTCCTTACCGCCGCTGCTGGCGGTAATCGGCGAGCGCCGGGGCCGTACGGGTGGCCAGGAACTCGGTGATGGTGTACTCGCCGACGCCCGCGACCACGAAGGGATCGCTCGCCAGCATCTCCTCGATCTTCGCCCGGTTGTCGCCGAGCGCCAGGATGACCCCGCCGTCACGGGGGTTCTTGGGCCCGGAGGCGAGGAAGACGCCGTTCGCGAAGTGGTCGTCCACCCAGACGAGGTGCTCGGGGAGGGCGGCCTCGACGCGGTCGGCCGACGCGGTGTAGGTGATCTCCAGTACGAACATGACGGGCAGGCTAGTAACGTGAGCCGCACGATGACCAGCGCCGTCGATCCACGATATGAGCTGCCCCGCGACTGGCCCACGACCGAGGCCGAGGCCATCGCCGTCCAGGAGCGGACGCGGGCGTCCGTGGTCATCGCCGGGGAGGTGCCCGAGCCGGGTACCGGCACCGGCGCGGTCGTCGGCGTGGACGTGGCGTACGACGACGAGCGCGACCTGGTCGCGGCAGCCGCCGTCGCCCTGGACGCCCGTGGCCTCGAAGTCGTCGCGGAGGCGACGGCGGTCGGTCGGGTCACCTTCCCGTACGTCCCCGGGCTGCTGGCGTTCCGTGAGATCCCGGCCGTCCTCGACGCGCTCGGCGACCTCGACCGGCGGCTCGGCCGCCGCCCCGACCTGGTGGTGTGCGACGGCTACGGCCTCGCCCACCCGCGGCGGTTCGGGCTGGCCAGCCATCTCGGGGTGCTCACCGGGCTGCCCACCATCGGCGTCGCCAAGAACCCCTTCGGCTTCCGCCACGCCGACCCGGGGCCGCGCCGCGGCGACTGGTCGCCCCTGCTCGACGGGGACGAGGAGGTCGGCCGGGCGCTGCGCACCCGCGACGGTGTGAAGCCGCTCTTCGTCTCCGTCGGCCATCGGGTGACCATCGCGGACGCGTGCGCGTACACCCTGCATCTGGCCCGCGACTTCCGGCAGCCCGAGACGACACGGCGCGCGGACGCGCTGTGCCGCCGGGCCCTGAAGGCCGCCACGCTCTGAACGCGGTGTGGTGAGCCCGACACTCCGAACGTGGCGGCTGTGCACGCGGTACTCCGAGCGCGGCGCCGGGCGAACCCCTGTACCCCCCGGCGCCACCCCGCACCCGGGGTGCCGGATGCCTCAGACCCGCCGCGTCTCGGCCAGGAAGCAGCCGAACTCGACGGCGCGCACATGCACCGCCGCCACCCGCGGGTCCCCGTACAGCTCGGCCAGCCCCTCCTCGATCGTCGGCTCGCCGTCGTTCAGCAGCCGCCCGCCGAGGATGTTGCCCTCGGCCGTGTACGCCCGCAGCACCCGCCGCCGGCCCCGGATGCCGTCCGCGATGCCGGGGCCGGTCCAGCCGTCGCACTCCTCGGGGTGGATGAAGACCGGGCCGACCTCGTTGTACGGGCCGGGCGTGGCACCCGTCTCCCGCGCCCAGCGGCGCAGCGGGGCGTAGGAGACGAGCGCGATGGTCTCGTGCGGTCGGCTCCGGCCCAGGCAGCAGCGCATCGGGTTGCCGCCCTCCTCGTCCTCCACCACCAGCCGCGGCGGGTCGCCCGCGTCATCGGTGATCCGCAGCTGCTTCAGCACCTCGGGCGCGATGGCCCGCATTTCATAGCTTTCGTCCATGCGGTCAAGCCTGGCCGGTGGGCTCGCGGCGCGCTGGCGGGATTCGGACGAGGCGCTGCGGCGGGAATGTACTTGACAGGGCGATGGCGCTCCGTCAGATTCGGGCTCCGAACATAGGACGTCCCACGTCCGTATTGTCCTGCTACCCAGAAGGCTGGGTGTCGATGAGTCTTCCGGCTCCCCTTACCGGTGTCGTTCCGCCCCTGTGCACCCCGCTCACGCCCACGGGCGAGGTCGACACGCGTTCCCTCGCCGCGCTCGCCGAGCGGCTGATCGACGCGGGGGTGAGCGCGCTGTTCGCGCTCGGCTCCAGCGGAGAGGCCGCCTATCTGAGCGACCGTAGCCGCCGTACGGCCCTTACGGCGGTCATCGAGGCCGCCGACGGCCGGGTTCCCGTGCTCGCGGGGGCGATCGACATGACGACCGCGCGGGTGCTCGATCACGCCCGTACGGCGGCGGAGGTGGGCGCGGACGCGATCGTGGCCACCGCGCCCTTCTACACCCGCACCCACCCCTTGGAGATCGCCGACCACTTCCGGCGGCTGCGCGACGGTGTGGACAGGCCGCTGTTCGCGTATGACATCCCGGTCTCCGTCCACTCCAAGCTGACGCCCTCGATCCTGCTGCCGCTGGCCGCCGACGCCACGCTTACCGGGGTCAAGGACAGCAGCGGGGACGACGGGGCGCTGCGGCGGCTGCTGGTCGAGGTCCGCCGGCGCGGTCTCGCCGATACCTTCACCGTGCTCACCGGCTCCGAACTGGCGGTGGACGGCGCCCTGCTGGCGGGCGCCCATGGCGTCGTCCCGGGGCTGGCCAACGTCGATCCGGCCGGGTTCGTCCGGCTGTACGAGCACGCGCGCGCGGGCCGCTGGGAGGAGGCGGCCGCCGAACAGGACCGGCTGGCCGCGCTCTTCGCCATCACCGACGCCGGGGATCCCACCCTCATGGGCGGCAGTTCCTCGGGCCTGGGCGGCTTCAAGGCCGCGCTGCGGCTGCTGGGCGTGATCGACTGCGCGGACACCGCCGCGCCCCAGGTGCCGCTGGGCGAGGCCGCCGTCAAGACCGTACGTCAACTCCTGGAGGAGGGAGGACTGTTGTCGTGACCGAAGCCGCCAAGGTGCCCTGGTACCGCGAGGTCTCACCCGGTCAGTGGAAGTCCCTGTTCGCCGCCTGGATCGGCTATCTGCTCGACGGTTTCGACTTTGTGCTGATCACGCTCGTCCTGACCGAGATAGCCGACGAGTTCGACCTGAGCACGGCGTCGGCGGCGAGCCTGGTCTCGGGCGCCTTCATCACCCGCTGGCTCGGCGGCGCGTTGCTGGGCGCGCTGGGCGACCGCTACGGGCGCAAGGCCGCCATGATCATCAGCATCCTGCTCTACTCGCTCGGCACCTTCGCCTGCGGGTTCGCCTGGAACTACATCAGCCTGTTCACGGCCCGCCTGGTTATTGGCATGGGCATGGCTGGTGAGTACAGCGCAAGCGCCACCTACGTCCTGGAGAGCTGGCCCGCGCGGCTGCGCAACCGCGCCTCCGGCTTCCTCATCTCGGGCTACTCGGGCGGCACCATCATCGCCTCCGAGCTCTACAAGTGGGTCGTACCCCACTGGGGCTGGCGCTGGATGTTCTGGATCGGCGTACTGCCGGTGCTGGTCGCCCTGTGGGTGCGGCGCGCGCTCCCGGAGGCCGGGGACTGGCACGAGGAGGTGGCGGCGGCGCGGGCGCGGCCGAACCCCTTCCGGCCGCTGTTCGCCGGACGCACCCGCGCGAGCGTCAACACGGCGCTGACCGTGGCCGCGAGCGTCGCGCTGTTCCTGGTCTTCACCCCGGCGGGCGCGGGCTGGCGCTGGCCGCTGTCGGTCCTGGCGGCGGGGTGCCTGTTCGCCTTCGCGGCCCAGCTCGGCGGACGGCGCCGCTGGCCGCTGTACGTGTCCCTGATGTGCACGGTCTTCTGTGCGTTCCTCTACAGCTGGCCGATCCAGGCGCTGCTGCCCACCTATCTGAAGGAGCAGCTCGAGTACTCCCCCTCCGAGGTCACCGATGTGATGTTCTACGCCGGGTTCGGGACCATGGCCGGCTGCTGGCTGGCGGGCTTCGTGGGCGACTGGCTCGGCACCCGGCGCGCCTACGCCGTGACCCTGCTCGCCTCGCTGGCCTTCGTCTTCCCGGTCTTCGCGGTGCAGGACTCGCTGGTCGGACTGGGAGTGCTGCTGTTCTTCCTGCTCGCGCTGAGCCAGGGGATCTCCGGCATCCTGCCGAAGTACATCGCGGGCCACTTCCCGACCGGGAGCCGGGCGGCCTCGCTCGGCTTCGTCTACAACACCGGGGCGCTCGGCGGCGCGGTGGCGCCGGTGCTCGGCGCCCATCTGGCCGAGGGCATGTCCCTCGGGCGGGCGCTGGCGGTGCTCACCTTCGGGCTGACGCTGGTGGTGATCGTGCTGGTCGGCGCCGATGTGCCGCGCCGGCTGGGCCGGCTGACCGATCCGGAGGGCGACGAGGACCATCTCGTGCCCGGACCGCCGCTGTCGATGGCGGGGCCCGACCTGAGGAAGACTTGACCCGAAAAGCCCGGTCGGCGCCACACCCGGCCCGCCGCGCGTCCGCACGGCCGAACCCCCTTTCCGGTCACGGGGTTTGGTTATCCACAGACCCAGGAGAGGGCTTGTGGAATGCGGGACGCGTTCTTAGCATCGGCGGTGTTACAGCGGTGGTGTCACACGATTGGGGGACGGGATGACGGTGGCGGAGGAAGGGGCGGCGAGCGGCCCGCTGGCCGGGGTGCGAGTGGTGGAGCTGGCCGGGATCGGACCGGGCCCGTTCGCCGCCATGGTCCTCGCCGACCTCGGAGCCGATGTCGTACGCGTCGACCGCCCCGAAGGCGCCGGGGGCCTGCGGATCGACCCGGACTACGACCTCGCCAACCGCAACAAGCGCTCGGTGCTGATCGACCTGAAGGCCGACGGGGGCACGGCCGTCGTGCTCGACCTCGTCGAGCGCGCCGACATCCTCATCGAGGGCTACCGCCCGGGGGTCGCCGAGAAGCTGGGCCTCGGCCCGGACGACTGCCTGGCCCGCAACCCCAAGCTGGTCTACGGCCGGATGACCGGCTGGGGGCAGGAGGGCCCGCTCGCCCGGACCGCCGGCCATGACATCGGCTATATCGCCGTCACCGGCGCGCTCAGCATGATCGGCGCCGCCGACGGCCCGCCCGTCGCCCCCGTCAACCTGCTGGGGGACTACGCGGGAGGCTCGCTCTATCTCGTCATCGGCCTCCTCGCCGCCCTGCACCACGCCCGTGCGGGCGGCCCCGGCCAGGTCGTGGACGCCGCGATCGTCGACGGCACCGCCCATCTGACCGCCGTCACGCACGGCATGATGGCCGCCGGCGGCTGGCGGGACCAGCGCGGCACCAACCTCCTCGACGGCGGCTGCCCCTTCTACGGCACCTATGAGACGGCCGATGGCGGCTATATGGCGGTCGGGTCGCTGGAGCGCAAGTTCTACGCGGAGTTCATCGAGCTGCTGGGGATCGCCGACCAGGCCCCGGCCCGCGATGACTTCGACAGCTGGGCCGCGCTGCGCGCCGCCATCGCCGACCGCTTCAAGGAGCGCACCCGCGAGGAGTGGACCGCCGTCTTCGGCGCCTCGGACGCCTGCGTCGCGCCCGTACTGTCGCTGCGGGAGGCCCCGTCCCATCCGCAGCTCACCGCCCGCTCCACCTTCCTCGACCACGGCGGGATCACCCAGCCCGCGCCCGCCCCGCGCTTCTCCGCCACCCCGGGCACGGTGCGCCGCGCGCCCGCCCGGCCCGGGGCGGACACCGACGAGGTGGCCCACGACTGGGGAGTCACCTCGCTCATCGAGGGAAGCCCGTCATGAGCCCCATGTCTCCGCTTCCCGCCGGACCACTGAGCCGTCACCGCCCCAACCCTCCCCTGAAAGGCCGCTGACGTGAGCACCGAAGCGTATGTGTACGACGCCATCCGCACCCCGCGCGGGCGTGGGAAGGCCGACGGTGCCCTGCACGGCACCAAGCCCGTCGACCTGGTAGTGGGCCTCATCCATGAGCTGCGGCGGCGGTTCCCCGAGCTCGATCCGGCGGCGATCGACGACGTGGTCCTCGGCGTCGTCAGCCCGCTCGGCGACCAGGGCTCCGATATCGCCAAGATCGCGGCCATCGCGGCAGGGCTCCCGGACACGGTCGCGGGCGTCCAGGAGAACCGCTTCTGTGCCTCGGGCCTGGAGGCCGTCAACCTCGCGGCGGCCAAGGTCCGTTCCGGCTGGGAGGACCTGGTGCTCGCGGGCGGGGTCGAGTCGATGTCGCGCGTGAAGATGGGCTCCGACGGCGGCGCCTGGTTCGCGGACCCGATGACCAACTACGAGACGGGCTTCGTACCGCAGGGCATCGGGGCCGACCTCATCGCCACCATCGGTGGCTACAGCCGTCATGACGTGGACAGCTACGCCGCGCTCTCCCAGGAGCGGGCCGCCCGGGCCTGGAAGGAGGGGTACTTCGACCGCTCCGTGGTCCCGGTCCGCGACCGCAGCGGGCTGACCGTCCTCGACCAGGACGAGCACATCCGCCCCGGCACCACCCCCGAGACCCTGGCGGGCCTGAAGCCGTCGTTCGCCGCCATCGGCGAGGCGGGCGGCTTCGACGCGGTGGCGCTGCAGAGGTACCACTGGGTCGAGGCGATCGACCATGTCCACCACGCGGGCAACTCCTCGGGCATGGTGGACGGCGCCGCCCTGGTGGCCATCGGCAGCCGTGAGGTCGGCGAGCGCTTCGGGCTGACGCCGCGCGCCCGGATCGTCTCCGCCGCCGTCTCCGGCGCCGATCCCACCATCATGCTCACCGGCCCCGCTCCCGCCACCCGTAAGGCTCTCGGCAAGGCCGGGCTGACCATCGACGACATCGATCTGGTCGAGATCAACGAGGCGTTCGCGGCGGTGGTGCTGCGCTTCGTGGACGACATGGGACTGAGCCTGGACAAGGTCAACGTCAACGGCGGCGCGATCGCGATGGGCCATCCGCTGGGCGCCACCGGCGCGATGATCCTCGGCACGGTGATCGACGAGCTGGAGCGGCGCGGCGGGCGGTTCGGGCTGGTGACGCTGTGCGTGGGAGGCGGGATGGGCATCGCGACGGTGGTCGAGCGGCTCTAGCGGGTGTCCGACGGATCCTGACGCCTGCGGCGGGGTGTTCCCCTTCCCGCCCCTTCCCGACACCTGACGATATGCGGCTCCGCCGCGTGCGGGGGCCTCTGCCCCAGACCCCGGGGTCCAGGGGCGGAGCCCCTGGTAACGGGAAGGGGCGGGGAGGGGAAAGATCCGCCGGACACCGCGTAGAGCCCAGTCGCTCTCAAGACACCGCCGTTCCCCTTCCTTCCGGCCCCGCGCCCCTTCGCCCCTTCGCCCTGGAGACCTCAGATGACCCACCCCACCACCGCCTCGACCATCCGCTGGGAGCAGGACGACGAAGGCGTCGTCACCCTGGTGCTCGACGACCCCGGTCAGTCCGCCAACACCATGAACGCCGCGTTCATCGACTCCCTCGACGCGATCGCCGACCGCGTCGAGGCCGAGCGGGATGCCATTCGCGGCATCATCGTCACCTCCGCCAAGAAGACGTTCTTCGCCGGTGGCGACCTCAATGACCTCATCCAGGTCGGGCCCGGCCAGGCCCAGGAGGTCTACGAGAAGAACCTCCGCATCAAGCGCGCGCTGCGCCGGATCGAGACCCTCGGCAAGCCCGTGGTGGCCGCGATCAACGGCGCGGCGCTCGGCGGCGGGCTGGAGATCGCGCTCGCCTGTCACCACCGCATCGCCCTCGACGCCCCCGGGGCCCGCATCGGCTTCCCCGAGGTCACCCTGGGCCTGCTCCCCGGCAGCGGGGGTGTCGCCCGTACCGTACGGCTGCTCGGCGTCACCGACGCGCTGCTCAAGTGGCTGCTACAGGGCACGCGATACAGCCCCCTGCGCGCCCAGGAGGCGGGGCTGGTGCATGACGTCGTGACCACCAGCGAGGAGCTGCTGACCCGGGCGCGCGCCTTCATCGCCGCCCACCCCGAGTCGGCGCAGCCCTGGGACGACAAGGACTACCGGATTCCGGGCGGCACCCCGGCGCAGCCGAAGTTCGCCGTCAATCTGCCCGCCTTCCCCGCCAATCTGCGGAAGCAGCTGAACGGCGCGCCCTACCCGGCGCAGCGCAATATCCTGGCCGCCGCCGTCGAGGGGTCCCAGGTGGACTTCGAGACCGCGCAGACCATCGAGGCCCGGTACTTCACCGAGCTGGTCGTCGGCCAGACCGCCAAGAACATGATTCAGGCGTTCTTCTTCGAACTGCAGGCGGTCAACTCCGGTGCCAACCGGCCGCACGGGATCGAGCCCAGCCAGGTCCGCAGGGTGGCGGTGCTGGGCGCCGGGATGATGGGCGCGGGCATCGCGTTCGCGTGCGCCAAGGCGGGCATCGAGGTCGTCCTGAAGGACGTGTCCGTGGAGGCCGCCGCCAAGGGCAAGGCGTACTCCGAGGGGCTGCTGGCCAAGGCGCTCGCCAAGGGCCGCACCACCGAGGCCAAGCGGGACCAGCTGCTGGCCCGGATCACCCCGACCGCCGATCCGCGCGACCTCGAGGGCTGTGACGCGGTCATCGAGGCGGTCTTCGAGGACCCGGCGCTCAAGCACAAGGTGTTCCAGGAGATCGAGGGCGTCGTCGCCCCGGACGCCCTGCTGTGCTCCAACACCTCCACCCTCCCCATCACCCTGCTCGCGGAGGGGGTGCAGCGCGCCGACGACTTCATCGGGCTGCACTTCTTCTCGCCCGTCGACAAGATGCCGCTGGTCGAGATCATCAAGGGCGAGCGCACCGGTGACAAGGCGCTGGCCCGCGCCTTCGATCTGGTGCGGCAGATCAGCAAGACCCCGATCGTGGTCAATGACTCCCGCGGCTTCTTCACCTCCCGCGTCATCGGCCACTTCCTCAACGAGGGCGTGGCGATGGTGGGGGAGGGCATCGACCCGGCCTCCGTGGAGCAGGCCGCCGCGCAGGCCGGATACCCGGCCAAGGTGCTCTCCCTGATGGATGAGCTGACCCTCACCCTGCCGCGCAAGATCCGCGAGGAGACGCGCCGGGCGACCGAGGAGGCGGGCGGCGAGTGGCGGCCGCATCCGGCCGACGCGGTCATCGACCGCATGGTGGAGGAGTTCGGGCGCCCCGGCCGCAGCGGCGGCGCGGGCTTCTACGACTACGACGCGACGACCGGCAAGCGCACCGGGCTGTGGCCGGGGCTGCGCGAGCACTTCGCACCGGGCGGGTCCGGAGACGCTGTGCGTGAGGGCACCCGCATCCCCTTCGAGGACATGAAGGAGCGGATGCTCTTCTGCGAGGCCATCGACACGGTGCGGCTGCTGGAGGAGGGCGTGCTGACCTCCGTCGCCGACGCCAACATCGGCTCCATCCTCGGCATCGGCTTCCCCGGCTGGACGGGCGGGGTGCTCCAGTACATCAACGGATACGAGGGCGGCGTGGCCGGTTTCGTGGCCCGTGCCCGGCAGCTGGAGGCGGCGTACGGGGAGCGGTTCGCCCCGCCCGCGCTGCTGGTGGAGAAGGCGGAGCGCGGGGAGCGCTTCACGGACTAAGCGGATCGGCGGAAGTCGGCCGCGGTTCGGACGCGCCCCGAAGGGGCGCGGGGCTGTGCCGATGTGCGGCTCCGCCGCGACTGTGTCGATATGCGGCTCCGCCGCGTGGGACCAGCCACGACGGCGTCGCAGACGATCGACGGCATGTCGGGGCACTTCCTGCGGACCGCTTAGGGGGTGTCCGGCGGATCTCGGCGCCTGCGG
>NZ_JAAAYH010000312.1:0-10856 GCF_018035285.1 Streptomyces sp. MK37H
CCCGGGTCACCTTCTCCGAACCGGGGGCCCCGGTGTTCCTCCCGGCGGGCGTCGCCGGGGAGTTGGCCGCCGCCGTCGGCGCTTCCCTGGACAACGTACGGGTCCACGCCGGGGAGGACGCCCACGCCTGGATCCTGCTGGAGGACGAGCCGGACGCGGTGATGGTGACCGTACGGGACGACGGCCCCGGCATCCCCGAGGGGCGGCTGGCGGACGCGGAGGCGGAGGGCCGCCTGGGGGTGGCCCTGTCGATCCGGGGACGGCTGCGCGACCTCGGCGGCACCGCCGAGTGGATCTCGGCGCCGGGGCAGGGCACCGAGGTGGAGTTGACGGTTCCGAAGGCGTCGGCGAAGAAGGCGAAGCAGAAGGGGGAAGCGGCACGATGACCGCTCAGCACGACGGTCGCCCGGTGACGGTGATGGTGGTCGACGACCATCCGATGTGGCGCGACGCGGTGGCCCGGGACCTGTCCGAGGCCGGGTTCGACGTGGTGGCCACGGCCGGGGACGGGCCGCAGGCGGTCCGCCGGGCCAAGGCCGCCGGGCCCGACGTCCTGGTGCTCGACCTCAACCTGCCCGGGCTGCCCGGGGTCGAGGTGTGCAAGGAGGTCCTCGCCGACCGCCCCGAGCTGCGGGTGCTGGTGCTCTCCGCGAGCGGTGAGCACGCGGACGTCCTGGAGGCGGTCAAGTCCGGGGCCACCGGCTATCTGCTGAAGTCGGCCAGCACCGAGGAGCTGCTGGACGCGGTGCGCCGTACGGCGGCCGGCGACCCGGTGTTCACCCCCGGCCTCGCGGGCCTGGTGCTCGGCGAGTACCGGCGGCTCGCGGGCGAGCCCGCCCCCACCGCCGCCGACCAGCCCGCCGCCCCGCAGCTCACCGAGCGTGAGACGGAGGTGCTGCGGCTGGTGGCCAAGGGGCTTTCGTACAAGCAGATCGCCGAGCGGCTGGTCATCTCGCACCGCACGGTGCAGAACCACGTCCAGAACACCCTCGGCAAGCTCCAGCTGCACAATCGCGTGGAGCTGGTCCGCTACGCCATCGAGCGCGGGCTGGACGACGCCTGACACCGTCCGGCCGCGGCCGGTGACACCGCGTCACCCCCTCGTACGGGTGAAGTTCAAAACCAACTCCCTTGATCCGCACGGGAATCGTCCGACACCCCATCCCGTGTGACCTGGATCACCGTTAGCGTGGCTCTCCGTACCGGGCCCAATCACGGGATTCCACGGGAGAAGGGAAGAAACGATGCGGGTCGGAGTGCTGACCGGCGGCGGTGACTGCCCCGGGCTCAACGCGGTCATCCGCGCCGTCGTGCGCAAGGGCGTACAGGAATACGGCTATGACTTCATCGGCTTCCGGGACGGCTGGCGCGGCCCTCTCGAGAATGACACCGTTCCCCTCGACATCCGCGCGGTGCGCGGCATCCTGCCACGCGGCGGCACCATCCTCGGCTCCTCCCGCACCAACCCCCTCAAGAGCGAGGACGGCATCCGCCGGGTCAAGGAGACCCTGGTCAAGCAGGAGGTCGACGCGCTGATCGCGATCGGCGGCGAGGACACCCTCGGCGTCGCCGCCCGGCTCTCCGGCGACTACGGCATCCGCTGTGTCGGCGTCCCCAAGACCATCGACAACGATCTGTCCGCCACCGACTACACCTTCGGCTTCGACACCGCCGTCAACATCGCCACCGAGGCCATCGACCGGCTCCACACCACCGCCGAATCGCATATGCGTGTGCTCGTCGTCGAGGTGATGGGCCGTCACGCCGGGTGGATCGCCCTGCACTCGGGGCTCGCCGGCGGCGCCAACGTCATCCTCCTCCCTGAACAGCGCTTCGATGTCGACCAGGTCTGCGCCTGGGTCGAATCCCGCTTCAAGATCCGCTACGCCCCGATCGTGGTCATCGCCGAGGGCGCGATGCCCAGGGACGGCGACGCCGTCCTCAAGGACGACACGCTGGACTCCTTCGGCCATGTCCGGCTCTCCGGGGTCGGCGAGTGGCTGGCCAAGGAGATCGAGAAGCGCACCGGTAAGGAGGCCCGCACCACCGTCCTCGGCCATGTCCAGCGCGGCGGCACACCCAGCGCCTTCGACCGCTGGCTCGCCACCCGCTTCGGGCTGCACGCCATCGACGCGGTCCGGGACGAGGACTTCGGAAAGATGGTCGCGCTGCGCGGCACCGACATCATCCGGGTACCGCTTGCCGAGGCGACCGCACGACTCAAGACGGTCGATCCCTCGCTCTACGCCGAGGCCGAGGTCTTCTTCGGCTGAGGCCGTCTGGGTGCAGTACGGCGATGGGCCGGGCGCGGAAGTCGCGCCCGGCCCATCGTCACGCCGCCCTCCGGGCCTACGGACCCTTCAGGGGGTGTCCGACGGATGGTGACGCCTGCGGCGGGCCGTCCCCTCCCCGCCCCTTCCCGAAACCGGGGTTCCACCCCGGACCCCGGGGCCCAGGGGCGAAGCCCCTGCCAGGCGGCGGAGCCGCATATCGATGCCGCGGGAAGGAGCGGGAAGGAGCGGGGAGGAGCAAGGAGGGAAAGATCCGGCGGACACCCCGCAGACCCGCCGTCCTCCGGGCCTTGGGTCCTTCAGACCAGCCGTCCTCCGAGCCGATGGGCCCTTCAGACCAGGACGGCCGCCAGCAGCTCCGCCACCAGCGCCGCCCCGTCCCGCGACAGCACCGACTCCGGGTGGAACTGCACCCCGGCGAAGCCCGGCCCGCGCAGCGCGTGCACATCGCCGGTCGCCCGGTCCCGGCTCAGCTCCACGCGGTGCATCGCCAGCTCCGTCTCCGCCGCCTCGTCGCAGCGCGCCGTGAAGGTGTTGTAGAAGCCGACGGTCTCCTCGCGCCCGAAGAAGTCGATCCGCTCCTGGGCACCCTGGAACGGCACGTCCTTGCGCACGATCTCCAGCCCCAGCTCGGCCGCGATCAGCTCGTTCCCCAGGCACACCCCCAGCAGTCCGTGCCGGTGCCCGGCCACCAGCTCGGCGGCCAGCGCCCGCAGGAACCGCATCTTCGGGTCGGCCGTGTCGTTCGGGTCGCCGGGACCGGGGCCGAGCACCACGGGCCCCCGATGCGCCAGCGCCGCCTCCCGCACCCCCGGCTCGTCGTACCGCCGCACGGTCACGGTCAGCCCCGAGGTGCGCAGCAGATGCGCGAGCATCGCGGTGAAGGTGTCCTCGGCGTCGATCACCAGGGCGTGCCCGGACAACCCCCCGATCCGGGGTTCCTCGGGGGCTTGCATCCGCAGCCAGAACGGCGCCAGGTCCGCCCGCCGCGCGTCCAGCGCCGCGCGTACCCGCGGATCGTCCGTGAGCCGCGGCCGCGGGCCCTCCTCCTCCGGCCGTACGGGCGCGGGCCGCACGCCCAGCGCGGTCAGCACCCCGGCCGCCTTCGCATGCGTCTCGGCCACTTCGCCGCGCGGGTCCGAGTGGCGGACGAGCGTGGCGCCGACGGCCACCTTCAGCGACCCTCCGGCGTCGATGTCGGCGGTGCGGATCAGGATCGGCGAGTCCAGGGTCTGGGCGCCGCCGCCGTCCCGTCCGATCAGCGCGAGCGCCCCCGCGTAGTAGCCGCGCCCGCCGGGCTCGTAGCGCTCGATCACCCGGCACGCGTTCTGCACCGGGGAGCCGGTGACGGTCGCCGCGAACATCGTCTCGCGGAGCACCTCCCGGACGTCGAGCGAGGAGCGGCCGCGCAGCTCGTACTCGGTGTGCGCGAGGTGCGCCATCTCCTTGAGCCGGGGCCCGATCACCGTCCCGCCCATGTCGCCGACGGTGCACATCATCTTCAGCTCCTCGTCCACGACCATGGACAGCTCCTCCACCTCCTTGCGGTCGTGCAGGAACTCCAGCAGCCCCTCGGCGCTCGGCCCGCCCTCGGGGTAGCGGTACGTCCCGCTGATCGGATTCATCACCACCGTCCCCCCGGACATCCGCACATGCACCTCGGGGCTGGCACCCACCAGCGTCCGCCCGTCCGCCAGCCGCACCACATACGTCCAGTAGGCGCCCCGCTCCCCGGCCAGCAGCCGCCGGAAGAGCGCGAGCGCGTCGGTACTCCCGAACCCCGGGATCTCGCCCCGGAACGTCCTTCGGATGACGAAGTTGGCACCCTCGCCGGTGCCGATCTCGTCCTCGATGACCCGGCTCACGATGTCCGCGTACGCGTCGTCGTCCACGTCGAACGCCCCGTCCTCGACCCGCACCGGATGCCCGGGCAGCGCCTCCAGCGCCTCGGCGAGCGGCAGCTCGTAGCTCTCCTCCGGGCGCAGCACGGCCAGCGGCGTCCCGTCGTCGCGCACCTCGAACCCGCGCTCGCGGATCTGCCGGAACGGCACCAGCGCGAGGGCGTCCGCCACCGGGGCGCCGTTCCGCGGGGTCCCGGTCGGCAGCGGGATGTCGGTCAGCCGCTCCACCTCGCCGACCGGGCCGAGCAGCACCTCGACGGTGTCGGGCGCCCGGCCGGGGGTGCGGCGGTGCAGCAGGGCGAAGGGCGGCGCGTCGTCGGAGAGCAGCCGTGCGACGACGGCCTGGGCATGGGGGTTCTGCATGGCGGGTGATTCCTTCCGGAATGAGGAACGACCCGCGGAAACGCCGAAGGCCGCCCCTCGGGCGGCCTTCGCGAGATCTTGGGAGTGCGCGATTCAGTGGGCCGCCGGATGAGCGGTCCACCACCAGGTCATGGTCAGTCGCGCGAACATGTCGAAAACCCTACAGGATCAGTTCCAGGGGTTCGCCGGCTGATCGTTGATCGCGGTCCAGAAGCGGGTGCCGTCCGGGACATAGCCGTACGCCCAGAAGGACCAGCCGCCGCTCGCCTCCAGGTTGGCGCCGTACCGGCCGTCGTGGAACTCGGCCTCCCGCCAGTCCGCGCCGTAGTACCGCGCACAGATCGCGTCCGCCGCGGCCCGGCTGGTCAGCGACTTGCCCAGCACGGGCGGCGTCGCGGCCACGGTGCCGCGTGCCCAGCCCGCGTAGAAGTCCGGGGTGATCCCGGTGGGCACGGCGCTGCCGCTGACTCTCAGGCACAGCATGGGGAGCGTCGCCGTGGCGGCGGTGTCACCGTTGTACGCGTCGGTCGCGGAGTCCGCGCCCACCCTGATCGTGCCGTCGGTCCCCTTCGCGAGCACGGTCCAGGTCATCCCGGACGCGATGGCCGACGAGTCCGCCTGGGCGGGTGTGGCGCCCAGCGACAGCAGTACGAGCGAGGCGGCGGCCGCGAAGGCGGCGGCACCGCGGCGGAGCAACTTCCTCATGGGGCACTCCTTCGGATGGGGACCGGCCACGGGGCGGGCCGGTCACCCGAACAGCGTCCGGGGAGTGCACGATTCCGTCACGGTTTCTCCACGAAATGGCCGTAAGTGGCCCCAGGAAGCCCGAATGACCGCTCTTGCCTGCGGCTCAGTCGAGTGAGCCCGGGTCGGCGATCCAGCGCGTCGGCTGCTCCGTGATCTCCGCGAGGGTGTCGAAATCCCTGTCGTAGTGGAGGAGGGTCAGGCCGGAAAGCTCCGCGACGGCTGCCGTCAGGAGATCGACGGGACCAGCGCTGCGGTGAGTGCCTCGCCGCAACATCAGCATCTGGACCATCGCGGCTCGATCCGCGGCCTGGTCAGGCAATGGCACCCAGGGGAACTGGTCGAGTTGGACCCTCAGATCATTGCCGTGGCGGACCGATCGGGCCGAGTACAGCACCTCCAGTCGGGTGTAATCGCATAAGTGCACACGACCAGCGGCTACGGCTCCATCCCAGTCGTTTCCGGACTTGCGGTGCAGACGGTGAAAGGCCGACGTGTCGATCAGGAAACGCTCGCTGCTCACGCCGCCCCACGCGCGGCATCCGGCCGCTCCTCGAATGCACCTTCGGCGCTCATCTCGCGAATGCGCTGGAGGGCTTCCGCCCTGTGCCCGCTCGCCACTGCCTCGACAGCCTCCTCTATGGGCAGGTGTGAGCCATGCTGGTCGTTGTAGTCCAGTGCGTCGCGCACAGCCTGCTCCTTGGCAAGCCGGAGCACGGACAGGACAGTGTGTTCCGGGCTGTACCCGGAAACCCGCGCTGCCAGAATCCTCAGCCATTCGTCGTCCACATGAATGCTGATGTGAGCCATGCCGCATCACCTCCCGAGGTGTGTGCCCAGTATGGCGGAACCCTGCCTCGCCATGTCGTGACCGCCGTCCGCGAGGGCGGGCGGCGGTCACGGTCGTTCAGAGGGTGCCGTTCGCGGCGGCGGTGACGAAGTCGCCGAAGGCGGCGGGGGAGAGGAGCAGTACGGGGCCGTCGGGGTTCTTGGAGTCGCGGATGGCCATCCGGCCGGGTATGTCGGCGACCTCCACGCAATTGCCCTGGTCGCTGCTGTGGCTCGACTTGCGCCACTCAGGGCTGCTTCCCATAGCGTTCCTCCATTACGTGGGCGATCAGATCTGCCGAGTCCTGGATGGACAGAGCGGCGGCCTGGAGGTGAGCGTAACGGAGCGTGCGGGCGGTTATGTCCTGCGGATTTGCGGTCAAGTACCCCGCCTCGTAGTCCTCGTTGAAGCCGAGATCCGGTCCCTTCTCGAAGCGGAACAATGTGAACGCACCTTGAAAGCCGACATGCTCTCCGGCCGAGTAGGGCAGCACCTGGATGTTCACCCAGTCCTGGTCGCGGAAGGTCAACAGGTGGGCCAGTTGGTTTCGCATCACCCCTGGGCCGCCGACCGCTTGGTGCAATGCCGCCTCGCCGAGAATCACCCACGTCAGCAACGGGTTCTCTCGTAGTAGGACACGCTGCCGGTCCATTCGATGCGCCAGCCGGGAATCAAGGCTGTCCTTGTCGAGCACGCCGATCACCGCTCGTGCGTAGTCCTTGGTCTGCAGCAAGCCGTTCACCACGTTCGGCTCGAAGAAGTACGCCTGGGCCGCCTCGGCTTCCAGGTCCGCGTACTGCTGGTCCTGCAGGGGCACCCGAAAACACAACGCCATCTCCAGCAGCCGCAACAACGCCCCGCCGGTACACAACGTGTCGTCCAGTT
Organism: Streptomyces sp. MK37H; assembly: GCF_018035285.1. Lineage (NCBI taxonomy): Bacteria > Bacillati > Actinomycetota > Actinomycetes > Kitasatosporales > Streptomycetaceae > Streptomyces > Streptomyces sp. MK37H. The sequence continues at coordinate 7,014 of NZ_JAAAYH010000312.1, forward strand.
GCATCGTGAACCGCCGCGTCGGGATCTTCTTCGCCGTCTCGTACTGACCGATCAGCGACCCCGTGCAGTACACCTTCCCGCCCAACTGGTCCTGCGTAAGACCGGCCGCCTCCCGATACCGGCGCAGCTCCGCGCCGAGATGATGCATCGGAGACGTGGTCGGGTCCAGCTTTCGGATGTTCGGCATGACAGCCCCCAACAACCAGCACGTTGTGTTCGTGAGGTAGCCCACAGTAATCGTCCGGATCCACCCTTGTGGCGTGAACAAAGACATCGCGTACCCGCCGCCCCAGTACCACCTGACCTTCACGGCCCTCTCCGCGCACGCGGCCTGCCACATCCGCCGTATGGTCCGTACGTACCTCGTCATGTGGGGCATGCCGCATCTCGCCGAGGCCGCCGAGCTGGCCGTGACCGAGCTGCTGGCGAACGTGATCAAGTACGTGCCCGACCGGAGCTGCACCGTGCTGCTGCTCGCGGAGGAGGGGAAACTGCGGGTCGAGGTGGGGGACACCTCGCCCGCCGTACCGGTCAAGCGCACCGCGCAACCGTGGGACGAGAGCGGGCGAGGACTCGCGATGGTGGAGCTGATCACGGACGCCTGGGGCGTCGACCGCGCCGAGGGCGCGCCCGGCAAGAAGGTGTGGTTCGAGCTCAAGGCGTGAGGGGCGCCGTCTCACACCGTGGGCAGCGGGCTGGACGGCCGTGGAGACCCCGTAACCTTGTGCGGGTGACCGTGAACGCTGAAACCCACGCCGGTGGCCACACCTGGCAGTCTCTTCCCGCGGCGCAGCAGCCCGACTGGCCGGACCGAGCGGCTCTGCGCGATGTGATCGCTGAGCTCGAGTCCTATCCGCCGCTCGTCTTCGCGGGCGAGTGCGACGCGCTGCGGCACCGCCTGGGGGCCGTGGCAAGGGGCGAGGCGTTTCTGCTGCAGGGCGGTGACTGCGCCGAGGCATTCGACGGCGTGGGCGCCGACCAGATCCGCAACAAGCTCAAGACGCTCCTCCAGATGGGCGCCGTGCTGACCTACGCCGGGTCCGTCCCGGTGGTGAAGGTGGGCCGGATCGCCGGGCAGTACAGCAAGCCGCGCTCCAAGCCGACCGAGACCCGGGACGGGGTGACCCTGCCCACCTACCGTGGCGACTCCGTCAACGGGTTCGAGTTCACCCCCGAGGCCCGGATCCCGGACCCGCAGCGGCTGAAGCGGATGTACCAGGCGTCGGCCTCGACGCTGAACCTGGTGCGCGCCTTCACCACCGGCGGCTACGCGGACCTGCGGCAGGTGCACGCCTGGAACCAGGACTTCGTGAAGTCCTCGCCCTCGGGCCAGCGCTACGAGGCGCTGGCGCGGGAGATCGACCGGGCGCTGGCCTTCATGAACGCCTGCGGGGTGGACCCGGAGGAGTTCAAGACCGTCGAGTTCTTCTCCTCGCACGAGGCGCTGATCCTGGACTACGAGACGGCGATGACCCGCACCGACTCCCGCACCGGTGAGCTGTACGACGTCTCCGGGCACATGGTCTGGATCGGCGAGCGCACCCGGCAGCTGGACGGGGCGCATATCGAGTTCGCCTCCAAGGTCCGTAACCCGGTGGGCGTGAAGCTGGGCCCGACGACTACGCCGGAAGAGGCGCTGTCGCTGATCGAGCGGATCGACCCGGACCGCGAGCCGGGCCGGCTGACCTTCATCACCCGGATGGGCGCGGACAAGATCCGCGACAAGCTGCCCAACCTGGTGGAGAAGGTGACCGCCTCCGGTGCGCAGGTCGCCTGGGTCTGCGACCCGATGCACGGCAACACCTTCGAGGCGGCGTCCGGGCACAAGACCCGCCGCTTCGACGATGTGCTGGACGAGGTCAAGGGCTTCTTCGAGGTCCACAAGGAGCTCGGCACCCATCCGGGCGGCATCCATGTGGAGCTGACCGGCGACGATGTCACGGAGTGCGTGGGCGGTGGCGACGAGATCTTCGTCGACGATCTGCATCAGCGCTACGAGACGGCGTGCGACCCGCGACTCAACCGCAGCCAGTCGCTGGACCTGGCGTTCCTGGTGGCGGAGATGTACCGGGACCAGTAGAGCTCGGCCGGTAGAGATCATAAAGACGCAGGTGGGGCGCGGATCACAACGATCCGCGCCCGCTGTGCGTTGTGGGGGCCGGGTGCGGCAGGTAAGGTAAGGGTTACCTCACTGATCAAGCCACCGTCGACGCCACCGCTGGAGAGCCCGTGTACGTCTGCTCATGCTTCGGGATCACCGAGCAGCAGGTGCGTCAGCACGCGGAAACGGGCGCGTGCACCCCGCGCCAGATCGCCGGTGCCTGCAAGGCGGGCACGGACTGCGGATCGTGCGTGCGGAAGATCCAGGCGCTGCTGGGCCGCGGTGCGTGCCCCCGGCGCGAGGCGCTGGACCCGGTCGTCCTGACGACGGCCGCGACGGCGGCATCCGCTGCCGCTTCCCTCCCGGAGCCGACGGCGGCCGAGGCGGCCTGACCGGCGGACCGGTCCGGTCGCCGCGAGTTCTGCCGCCGCGGGCTCAGTGGCCCTTGCCGCTCCCGGAGTAGTTGTCGCCGTTGTCGCTGGGCTGCTCGATCTGCTGGGCGATGTAGAGGGGCTCACCGAGCTTCTCGATCAGCTCCAGCTGGGTGTCGAGATAGTCGATGTGGAGTTCCTCGTCGGCGAGGATGTACTCGAAGAGATTCGCCGAGGTGATGTCCGCCTTGGACCGCATCAGCTCGATGCCCCGCTTGAGGCGGTCGATCGCCTCGATCTCCACCTGCCGGTCGGCCTGGAACATCTCGGTCAGCGTCTGGCCCACCCGGACATGGAAGAGCCGCTGGTAATTGGGCAGCCCGTCCAGAAGAAGGATGCGGTCGGTGAGGATCTCCGCATGCTTCATCTCATCGAAAGACTCCGACCGGGTGTATTTGGCAAGCCGAGTCCAGCCAAAGTGGTCCTGCATCTTTGAGTGCAGAAAGTACTGATTGATCGCGGTCAGCTCGCCGGTCAGCTGCTCGTTGAGGAACTCGAGGACCTCGGGGTCACCCTGCATCGGAGGGGCTCCTTCCAATCCGATCGGGAACGGCAGGTTCCGCGCATCGTCGCACCGCGCCTGTTGGGGCGTCCAGTAAGTGCACGCTTAGTACGAGTTGTGCCCGTCCCTGATGCCCTGGTCACGACCACCCCCGGCGGTCTGAGACCATGGAGCCCATGGGTCAGTCGGAAAGCCGCGAGGGGGAGCTCGCGAAGCTGCCTCCTGGGCAGCGACTGCAGCGCGGTTGGCCGGTTACGCACTATGGGCCGGTCCCTAAGTTCAAGCCGGACCGATGGGAGTTCCGGGTCTTCGGCGCCACGGCGGACGGCGAAAAGCACTGCTGGACGCATGAGGAGTTCTCGGCCCTGCCGTACTCGACGGTCGTGGCCGATCTGCACTGCGTCACCAAATTCAGCATGCTCGACGCCGAATGGGGCGGGGTTTCCTCGCTGGAGATCGCGAAGCTCGCACCGCCGGCGCCCGATGTCACCCATGTGATGGTGTGGGCCGAATACGGGTTCAGCTCGAATCTGCGGCTGTCGGACTTCATGGCGGAGACCACGATTTTCGCCACCCACAAGGACGGCGAGCTGCTCACCGCCGAGCACGGTTTTCCGGTGCGGCTGGTGGTGCCCCATCTGTACGCCTGGAAGGGCCCGAAATGGGTGCGCGGGGTGGAGTACATGACCGCCGACCGCCGCGGCTTCTGGGAGGAGCGCGGCTACCACAACATCGGCGACCCCTGGACGGAAAAGCGCTACTCCTACCAGGAGGAGCCGGGCGACGGCCCGGAGCTCTAGGGGGTGCTG
>NZ_JAAAYH010000313.1:0-10834 GCF_018035285.1 Streptomyces sp. MK37H
CCCCCACCCTGCCGTAAGCGTTGACCTGGCAGAGGATTAATCTGCTCATCTGTCAGTCGCGGTCCTGAACCGCGATTTTTCAAGGGGTCGGGAGGCTGCTGTGGCCGCGCTTCTCTGGTTGCTGATTCCGTTGTTCGCGGCGATAGGCGCGGCGATATACGCCGGCATAGCCGCGCGAGCCGGTAAACGGAAGTCCGGGGGGGATGTAGCTGAGCTGGCCGGATACGCCCGCTTCCGCGAAGCGATGGAGCGCCGGCCCTCCGATTCGGACGCCGCGGCCTGAGGCCGCCGCCCCGTCCGCGCCGCCCCTCGTACGGACGGCCCCGACGGTGGACTGACGGACGCGTCCCGTACTGTCGTTCCATGCCACGCCGCACCGCGACGATGCTCGCCTCCCTTCTGATGCTGATCGCGCTGCTCTGCGCAGGAGTGCTGATTCCGGTGCCGTACGCGGAGATGTCGCCCGGGCCGACGTACAACACCCTGGGTGAGCACAACGGGGAGTGCGTGCTCCAGATCTCCGGCCGCAAGAGCTGTGAGACCACCGGCGGGCATCTGAACATGACCACGGTCCGGGTCACCGGCTCCGAGTACCGGATGAACCTCGTGGAGGCCGTCTACGGCTGGCTGGCGCACGATGACGTGGTCGTGCCGCACAGCACCCTCTACCCGGACGACAAGACCCCGGACCAGGTGGACCAGCAGAACGCCGAGGAGTTCACCCAGTCCCAGGAGTCCGCCAAGGTCGCGGCGCTGCGGGCGCTGAAGAAGCCGGTCACCGCGCATGTCATCGTCGGCGCCGTCCAGAAGGGCGCCCCGGCCCAGGGCAAGCTGCACGCGGGCGATGTGATCAAGTCGGTGGACGGCACGGCGGTGCGCGAGCCCGATGACGTGGCCAAGCTCGTCACCAAGCACAAGCCGGGCCAGAAGGTGGTCTTCTCGGTCGTCCCGGCCAAGAACGTGGCCGCGGCGGAGAAGAGCGGCAAGCAGCCCACCGGCGAGGAGCGCGTCACCATCACCACCACGAAGGCGGACAAGGGCCCGGCCCGCGCCATCGTTGGCATCCAGGCCGGGATCGACTACACCTTCCCGTTCCGGATCGACATCAAGCTGGCGGACGTGGGCGGGCCCAGCGCCGGTCTGATGTTCGCGCTGGGGATCGTGGACCGGCTCTCGCCCGGCGATCTCACCGGCGGGAAGTTCATCGCGGGCACCGGGACGATCGACGCCAAGGGCACGGTCGGCCCGATCGGTGGCATCGAGATGAAGACGATCGGCGCGCGCGAGGCGGGCGCCCGCTACTTCCTCACGCCCAAGGAGAACTGCGCGGCCGCCGCCAAGGACGTGCCGAGCGGGCTGCGGCTGGTCAAGGTGCACACGATCGACGACGCCCTTACGGCGCTCGAGAAGATCCGTAAGGGGGACACCGCCGGTCTGCCGAAGTGCACGACGGGCTGAGCGGCGCCCCCGTTGCGGGGGTCAGGTCGCGGGGGTCAGTCGGTGGCGAAGGTGGCGGCGAGCGCGTCCGCCAGGCCCGGCACCAGACCGGCCCCGGTGAGCACCTCGGTCGGGGAGTCCTTCTCCCGCAGCCGCAGGGCCGACTCACGCGCGCCGTCCCGCAGGACGGCCACGGTCATCCGGACCTCCTGCCGGTCGGGGTGGTCTGCGACCCACTTGGCCAGCGCCGCCTCGTCCAGGCCCTCGGGCACGGAGCTCTCGGCGGACGGCGGCAGCATCTGCCGCTCCACGGTCAGGGCGCATCCGGTCACCGCGTCCGGCCAGGCGATGGTGGCGAGGAACTCGTCCAGCGGGGCGCCGGAGGGCAGCTCGTCCTGCTCGATGGGGGTCAGGGAGGCGATCTCCTCGCCGCCCTCGTCAAGGCCGAGCTGAGCGGCGAGGCCGGGCTCCTCGGTGCGCAGCCGGGCGGTGTCGACAAGGGCGAAGAGCCGGGCGGGCTGGTCCCAGCCGAGCCCCGAGGCGTAGTCGTCGATTTCGAGTACGGCTCGGGTCAGTGGATTCGAGGCCAGCGGGTCGGTGCCGGGGGTTGCGTTGGACATGGTTCATATCGTGCCCTGTTCGGACCCGGAAACGGGAACTGAGTAAAGCCTGAGTAAGTTGCAACAGGTGGGCCCTGGAGTTCAGGGTTCCTCAATCGACAGCGAACTTCGAGGTGCGCACCTTGGCTTTCCAGATGCCGGACCGCGGCGGAGGCCCGACGGGGCCGCGGGTGAGAGTCGGCCGTCCGTCCCGGCGTGCCAGGACCCTGCTCATGACTCTGGGCGTGCTGGCCGTGTTGGCCATGCTCTTTGTCATGTTTGCCGGATTTTGGACGGATTGGCTCTGGTATCGCTCACTTCATTACTCTTCGGTCTTCAGTACCACCCTGAAGACGAAGATCGGGCTGTTCTTCGTCTTCGGCGTGCTGATGGCCACGGCCGTCGGGATCAACATCTGGCTGGCCCACCGGCTGCGGCCGCCGCTGAGCGCGATGTCCATGGAGCAGCAGAGCCTGGACCGCTACCGGATGGGCATCGCCCCGTTCAAGAAGTGGGTGCTGCTCGCGGTCACCGCCCTGGTGGGGCTGATCGCGGGCGCCTCGGCGGCCGGCCAGTGGCGCATCTGGCTGCTGTGGGTCAATGGGGTGCCGTTCGGCCAGAAGGACCCGCAGTTCCACAAGGACGTGGCCTTCTACGCCTTCGATCTGCCCTGGTACCGCTTCCTGCTGAGCTTCGGCTTCGCGGCCACGGTGCTCTCGCTGATCGCCGCCGCCCTGGTGCACTACCTCTACGGGGGCCTGCGGGTCACCAGCCCCGGTGCCCGCGCGACCGCCGCGGCCACCGGCCATCTGTCGGTGCTGCTGGGCGTCTTCGTGGCGCTCAAGGCGGTGGCGTACTGGCTGGACCGCTACGGCCTCGCGGTGAAGTCCAGCGACTTCAAGGCGACGGGCAACTGGACGGGTCTGCGCTATGTGGACGCCAACGCCTATCTGCCCGCCAAGACGATCCTGTTCTGCATCGCGGCGATCTGCGCGGTGCTCTTCTTCGCCACGCTGTGGCGCCGCACCTGGCAGTTGCCGGTCATCGGCTTCGGGCTCATGGTGCTGTCGGCGATCCTGATCGGCGGGCTTTACCCGGCGATCGTGCAGAAGTTCCAGGTCCAGCCGAATGAGCAGGCCAAGGAGGCGCCGTACATCCAGAAGAACATCGAGGCCACGCGCAAGGCGTACGGCATCGATGACTCCAAGGTGGCGGACTACTCCGGCAAGAACGACAGCGACGGCGGCGGCGAGAAGCTCCGTAAGGACGCCAATACGACGGCCAGTTACCGGCTGATCGATCCCAGCGTCATCTCGCCGACCTTCCAGCAGCTCCAGCAGGAGCGTAAGTACTACCAGTTCCCCTCGACGCTCGACGTCGACCGCTACAAGGGCGCCGACGGCAAGGACCAGGACACCGTCGTCGGTGTGCGCGAGCTGAACCTCAACGGCATCCCCAAGCGGAACTGGATCAACGACCACTTCACCTACACCCATGGCTACGGCATGGTGGCGGCGAAGGGCACCACGACCGACCCCAACGCGGACCCGGCCGGCTCGCCGGACTTCACCGAGTCCGGGCTGCCCACCAAGGGCTCCAGCGGCGGCGGTGTCGGCACCTACAAGCAACAGGTCTACTACGGCGAGAAGACCGACCAGTACTCGATAGTCGGCGGCCCTCAGAAGGAGCTCGACTACGAGAAGAACGGCGAGCGGACCACCAGCTACAAGGGCAAGAGCGGGGTCAGCCTCTCCAACCCGGTCAACCGCGCCGCCTACGCGGTGGCGTTCGGCGAGCCCCAGATTCTCTACTCGGGTGCGATCGGGGACGGTTCGCGGATCCTGTACAACCGCACCCCCAAGGAGCGCGTCGAGAAGGTCGCCCCCTGGCTGACCATCGACGGTGACGCCTATCCGGCCGTCGTCCATGGCCGGATCAAGTGGATCGTGGACGCCTACACCACGACCAACGGCTATCCGTACGCCTCGCGTACGACTCTCGGCGACAGCACGGCCGACTCGCTGAGCGACGGGGACCGCTCGGTGGTCGCGCAGCAGAACAAGGTCAACTACATCCGCAACTCGGTCAAGGCGACCGTGGACGCCTATGACGGCACCGTCAAGCTCTACGAGTGGGACTCCAAGGACCCGGTCCTGAAGACCTGGGAGAAGGCGTTCCCGGGCACGGTCGAGCCCAAGGAGAAGATCAGTGGCGAGCTGATGGAGCATCTGCGGTATCCGCAGGATCTGTTCAAGGTCCAGCGCGAGCTGCTGACCCGCTACCACGTCACCGATCCCACGCAGTTCTACAGCGGCAGTGACGCCTGGCAGGTGCCCGAGGACCCGACCCACAAGGACGGGAACGCGGTGCCGCCGTACTACCTGAGCATGAGGATGCCCGACCAGAAGGGGCAGACGTTCTCGCTGACGACGACCTTCACCCCCAACGGGCGTCCCAACCTGGGGGCGTTCATGTCGATCGACGCGGATGCCAACAGTAAGGACTACGGCACGATAAGACTGCTGAAGGTCACCTCCAACGTGCCCGGTCCACAACAGGTGCAGAGCGAGCTCAACGGTGATCCGGAGGTCGCCGAGTTCGTCCGGAACCTGAGAGGCACCGACTCCGACATCGAGTACGGCAATCTGCTCACCGTGCCACTGGACAACGGCTTCCTCTATATCGAGCCCGTCTACGCCCGCGGTGGCAGCGCCAACTACCCGCTGCTGAAGAAGGTCGGCGTCTCCTACGGCAAGGAGACGGTCTTCAAGGACACCCTGGGCGAGGCCCTGGACGCCGTCTTCGGCGAGTCGTCCGAACAGCGGCCACCGGGAGACGGCGGGCAGGAAGAGCCGCCGTCGAACACCAACCCGACGGTGAAGGAGGCCCTCAAGGACGCCTCGGACGCCTATCAGGACGCCCAGGACGCCCTCCAGAAGCAGCCGCAGGACTGGGAGGCGTACGGCAGGGCCCAGGAGGACCTGAAGGACGCGCTGGACCGCGCCGCCAAGGCGGAGGACAAGGCGGCCGGCGACAAGCAGGGGCAGCAGCAGAACCAGCCACGGAGCCAGAGCGCCGGCGGCGGTTCCGACAAGAAGGGCGGCTGACCCTTGACGACCTGCGAGAACGGCCGGGCGGCCGACCCCTCGCGCCGTGGTACGGTGGTTGCACCACGGCGCGGGGTGGAGCAGCTCGGTAGCTCGCTGGGCTCATAACCCAGAGGTCGCAGGTTCAAATCCTGTCCCCGCTACTGACACAACGAGGCCCGGATCCGCAAGGATCCGGGCCTCGTTGTGTGTTGTATGAGCGTCCACTCGGGGAATGCGGATACAAGCGTTTGGGTTGTCTCTCTGTGGGCATGTCGACAAAACGCTGAAGTGACCTCCTCGGCTGCGGTATACCAGGTGTACGCCGGATGCGGGTGATGCCACGATGGGATTTATGGGGGACAGGGTCAGTCTGTTGGAGACAGGGCGTTTTGCGCACACGCACGACGATGCCGAGGAGGAGACCCGGCACCGCCGTGCCGCCGAGGCCGGTGACACCGCCGCGATGAGCGCACTTGGCGCGCTGCTGCTGCGCCGCGGCGACCTCGACGGCGCCGAACCGCATCTGCGGGGAGCCACCGCGGCGGGCGATCGCGCCGCCGCCAACAACCTCGGTGTTCTGCTGCACCAGCGCGGCTACGCCGACGAGGCGGCCGGCTGGTGGCGCATAGCCGCCGTCGCCGGATCCCCCGCCGCGGCCCACGCCCTGGGCCGCCATCACCGCGAGCGGGGCGACGAGCCCGCCGCCGAGTACTGGCTGCGCCAGTCCGCCGAGTCCGGCCACACCCTGGGCGCGTACGCGCTGGGCGATCTGCTGGAGCACCGCAGCGACATCGGGGCCGAGCGCTGGTTCCGTACGGCCGCCGAGCGCGGCCACCGCGAGGCCGCGTACCGCCTCGCCCGCATCCTCGACGACCGCGGCGACGAGGGGGACGAGCCGGAGGCCGAGCGCCGCCGTGGCGCGGACGGGGGCGGCCGGGAGGAGGCCGGGCAGTGGTACCGGCAGGCCGCCGCGCGCGGCCACCGGCGCGCCGCCCTCCACCTCGGCACGCTGCTGGAGAAGCGCGGCGAGACCAAGGAGGCCGGGCGCTGGTACCTGATGTCCGCCAAGGACGGCGAGGCCCGGGCCGCCTGCGCGCTGGGCTTCCTGCTGCGTGACGCGGGCGACACCGACAGCGCCGCCGTCTGGTGGCACCGGGCGGCCCAGGACGGTGACGGCAACGCCGCCAACGCGCTGGGCGCGCTCCATGCCGACCGCGGCGAGACCCAGACCGCCGAGCGCTGGTACCGCGCCGCGCTCGACGCCGGGGACATCAACGGCGCCTACAACCTCGGGCTGCTCTGCGCCGAGCAGGGCCGCGCCGCCCAGGCCGAGCAGTGGTACCGCCGCGCCGCCTACGCGGGCCACCGCGAGGCCGCCAACGCGGTCGCCGTGATGCTGCTGCAGCGCGGCGACGCGGCGGGCGCCGAGCCGTGGTTCTCCAAGGCGGCCGAGGCGGGCAGCGTCGACGCCGCGTTCAACCTGGGGATCCTGCACGCGGGCCGGGGCGAGGAACGGGCGGCCCGGCAGTGGTACGAGCGGGCCGCGGCCGCCGGGCACACCGAGGCCGCGCTGCAGGTCGGCCTCGCCCTCCAGCGGGAGGGCGACCTCCAGGGCGCCGAGCGCCATCTGCGCTGCGCCGCGGGCGGCGGCAGTGCCGAGGGCGCCTTCCGGCTGGCCGCGCTGCTGGACCGCTCCTCGGTCGGCGGCGACCCGGCGACCGGTACCGGCCTCGGCAGCTCGTCCGGGACGCGCTTCCCGACCCCGCCGCCGGACGACGGCTCCGGGCCGCACGTCCCCGAGTACGAGGAGTGGTACGAGCGCGCCGCCCGCCAGGGCCACCGGCGGGCCCAGGTGCGGGTGGGCATGTTCGCCGCCGCGCGCGGCGATGTGGTCGAGGCCGCGCGCTGGTACCGCACGGCCGCCGAGGCGGGCAGCAGCAATGGCGCGTTCAACCTGGGGCTGCTGCTGGCCCGGGAGGGCAGCGAGCCGGAGGCCGCCCTGTGGTGGACGCGTGCCGCCGAGGCGGGGCACGGGCGGGCCGCGCTGCGGCTCGCGCTGCTCGCGGCCCGTCGCGGGGCGCTCGCCGAGGGGCAGCGGTGGTGTGCGCGGGCGGTCGAGCTGGGGCCAGCGGAGGTCGCGGAGCGCGCGGCCCGGCTGCGAGAGGCGCTCCAGCAGGAGCTCACGGCGTAGGCGGCGAGGGTTTACGGCGTGGACGGCGGGAGCCTGTCGCCCAGGGGGTGTCCGGCGGGTTCTGACGCCTGCGGCGGGCTGTTCCCCTCCCCGCCCCTTCCCGAACCATGGGGCTCCGCCCCCTGGACCCCGGACGCCCTTCGGGCGTGTCCTCAATCGCCGGACGGGCTGAAAATCAGCCCCTCCGGCGATTGAGGAGCGGGGTCCGGGGCGGAGCCCCGGTTGTGGGAAGGGGCGGGTAGGGGAAAGCCCGCCGCAGGCGGCAAGCCGCGGAACCGATCAGCGCGCGCCGTCGATGATCCGCAGCGCCTCCCGGACCCGCCCGGCCACATGCCGGGGGCAGCTCCACGCCTCCAAATCGAGGCGCGGCTCGGGCGTGTCGTACTCCCCCGGCGCGTACAGATGGTTGAGATGGGCGCCGTAAGGGTCCTCGTGGAAGCCGAAGTGACGGCGGCCCGCCAACTCGGCCAGCACCTCCCAGGGGTGCGCGTCCCCGTGCGGGCAGGACCCGGCCTCCGGGTCGGGCCGCACCGCGCCGAGGATCGCCCGCAGATCCCGGTGGACGGCCTCGGGCGGGGCCTCCTCGCCCGAGGTCACCGACCAGCAGGCCACCAGCAGCAGCACCAGCCGCTCGCGCGGATCGGCCGGGCCCGCCGCGAACCGCCGCGCGGCCCACAGCCCGGCGTCCTCCGCGGCCTGCCCGTCCCGGCAGCGGAACCGCACGGCGTGGGTGAGCCGCTCGATGTCGAGCCGGCCGTCGGGGCGCAGCAGCACCTCGTCCAGGTGGGCGGTGTCCCGGAGGCCGAAGAGCCGCTCACGGCTGGTGCGCAGATGGTCCAGCGCGTCGCGGGCGATCGCGGCGAGGAACGCCGGGCACAGCCATGCCTCCAGCGGCGCCGTCTCCAGCTCCTCCCGGTGCCAGTGGCGGTAGACGCCCCGGCCGCCGGGGCTGAGCAGATGGATGCCCACGGTGGCCTGCTCCGCGGTGTCCCGGCCGACCTCGGGGTGCTCGCCCTCGCCGTGCGCGCAGGAGGCGCCGCCGAGACCGGGCAGCACCGCCTCCAGGGCGTCCACCATGGTGTCCAGGACCCGCCGGTCGCGGATCCGGCCGCTGGCGGCGTACCAGCAGGCGGCGTGCAGGACGACCACGAGTCCGGCGCGGTGGTAGCCCAGGGGGTTGGCGACCAGGTTCCTGGCGTAGGCGGACAGCTCCTGGGCGGGGTCCACCGCCGCGCTCGGGTAGTCCCAGACGATCGAGCGCAGATCCTCGGCGCGGCGCGCGTCGCGGACCGGGAGCCGGGGCGGGATGCCGCCCACGCTGCCGGGGGCGATGATGTCGATGGCGACCCGCGCGTACCCGGCGATGTCGCGCGGGCACAGCCACTGCTCCTTGGTGGCGTCGTCCTCCCAGTCGGGGTCCTGGGCCTCGGCCAACCCGTTGGTGAGCAGCGGCAGATCGTCCACGAAGTGGTCGATCCGGTCGTCCAGATCGCTCTCGTACGGATGCGTCCGGTGGGCGCAGGGGGCCTCGCGCAGCCGCCGGTCGGTGGCGTGGAGGGCCTCCAGGGCCGCCGCCGCGACGTCCTTACGGGAGAACCGGCCGATGTGCGCGGCCATCATGACCAGCCCGAGCGTCCAGGCGTACGCCTGCTCGCCCGCGGGATCGGCCACCAGCCGCCTGGCACAGTCCAGGACGACCCGGTCCGAGTCGCCGCCATAGGTCTCGTGGAGGATGCCGTGCCAGTCGTCGACGAAGTGGACACACTCCGGCGACTCCTGCGGGTCTGACAGCGCGGTGGCGGGCATGTCGGTCATGCCCCTCACGACGCCACGGGAGGCACGCGGGTTCCCGCTTGGTTCAGACCTTCACAGAAGGTGCGCGCGATGCGCTCTGGGTGTGCACATACTCGACGAGCCGGGTGAGCGCGTCCGGATCGGTGCTGGGCAGCACGCCGTGGCCGAGGTTGAAGATATGCCCCTCCACCCCCCGGGCCGCCTCCAGCACCTCGTCCGCCTTGGCCTCGACGGCCGTACGCGGGGCGAAGAGCACCGCGGGGTCGAGATTGCCCTGGAGCGCCTTGCCGGGGCCGACCCGCCGGGCGGCCTCGTCCAGCGGCACCCGCCAGTCGACGCCGACGACGTCCGCGCCCGCCTCGCCGAGCAGCCCGAGCAACTCACCGGTGCCCACGCCGTAGTGGATGCGCGGCACACCGTACCCGGCGACGGCGGCGAAGACCTTCGAGGAGGCGGGCAGCACGCTGCGGCGGTAGTCGACGGGGGCCAGGGCGCCCACCCAGGAGTCGAAGAGCTGGACGGCCGACGCGCCCGCCTCGATCTGCACCTTGAGGAAGGCGACGGTGATGTCGGCGAGCCGGTCGAGCAGCGCGGCCCAGAGCGCCGGGTCGCCGTACATGAGCGCCTTGGTGTGCTCGTGGTTGCGCGAGGGGCCGCCCTCCACCAGATAGCTGGCGAGTGTGAAGGGGGCGCCCGCGAAGCCGATGAGCGGGGTCGCGCCGAGCTCACCGACGAGCGACCCGATGGCCTCGGTGACGTACTTCACATCGTCCGGGTCGAGCGGGCGCAGCCGCTCCAGATCGGCGCGGGTGCGGATCGGCCGCTCGACGACCGGCCCGACACCGGGCTTGATGTCGAGGTCGATGCCGATGGCCTTGAGCGGTACGACGATGTCGCTGTAGTAGACGGCCGCGTCCACCCGGTGGCGGCGCACCGGCTGGAGCGTGATCTCGGTGACCAGGTCGGGCCGCGTGCAGGACTCCAGCATCGCGATGCCCTCGCGCAGCTTGCGGTACTCCGGAAGCGAGCGCCCCGCCTGCCGCATGAACCACACGGGTGTATGGGACACCGGCTCCCGGCGGCAGGCCCGCAGAAAGGCCGAATCGACTGTGGCACTGGCCGCGGCACGGCCGGTCTGCTGCTGGCCCGGGGGCCGCTCGTTGGCGCTCATGCCCCAGATTTTCGCACGGGCCGAACGAGTGACCCGCCAACCCGGGTGTCCCTCCCCGGTTAGGACCCTCAGTGCGCCTAGTCTTCCGGGCATGGCAGCGGTTCAAGGACACCTCTCGAACGGTGCTGACGGCCCTGACGGCACGGACGCGGGCGGGAGGACACCCCTCCCGCCTTCCGGCATGCCGTCACCGCGCTGCGCGGTGTGCGGGTGCGGCCCGAGGTGGAGCTCGATCCGACCCCACCCCCGCGTCGGCTCGCACCCTACTCGTACGCGCTGGAGGCGGTGGTCACCGGCGCGGCGGGCGATGACGAGGAGCTGGCCGAGGGGCGGCTGATCCTGCTGCACGACCCGGCCGGGCACGACGCCTGGCGCGGCGCCTTCCGCCTGGTCACGCTGGTCCACGCGGACCTGGAGCCGGAGATCGCGGCGGATCCGCTGCTGCCCGAGGTGTGCTGGTCGTGGCTCACCGGCGCACTGGAGGCACGCGGTCTGCCCTACGGGGAGCCCAGCGGCACGGTCACCCGGGCGAGCTCGCACTACTTCGGCGCGA
>NZ_JAAAYH010000314.1:0-10789 GCF_018035285.1 Streptomyces sp. MK37H
AGGTTCTGGTACTGGCAGCCGCCCAGTCCGTAGAAGACGCTGCTGTCGTCCCACAACGTGCCGATGGCATACGTCGCTGTGTACGGGCTGTCGTAGGCGCTGTAGGGGTAGTGCGCGAGTACGGCGTCGGCCTGTGCGCCGAACTCCAGCCTGACCGCCCGCTCGTACTGGCCCTTCGTCGCGTTCGCGAACGGCAGTGCCCATTGGCGTACCTCGTCGCGGGTGCTGCCGATGAGGAGCGGGACATTGTGGATCCGGCCGGATCGTACGGCAACGCTCGGCGCGAGGGGCAGTTCGGGAACCCCGGACACGGGAAGGGGGCCGGTCAGGATGGAGCCGACGAAGCCGCTGTCGGCGGCCAGCAGTTTGTTCGCCGACTTGGCCCGTAGACAGGACACGGCGGTCGCCGGAACGGAACAGCCGACGGCCGCGGCGTAGTCCTCGCCCTTGGCGGTGGCCTGTGCGACCGTGAGGCTCGGACACCCGCCGCTCTGGATGATCGCACCAGCGAACAGAGCGCGCGCCGGAGGCGAGGACAGCAGAGCGCAGACGGAGTGGCCGCCGGCCGACTCGCCCGCGATGGTCACGCGGCCCGCGTCCCCTCCGAAGGCACCTATGTTGCGCTGCGTCCAGCGAAGAGCCGCCTCCTGGTCGAGCAGGCCGTAGTTGCCCGCACCCTGCCTGCTCAGCCCGGGCACGTCGAGGAAACCGAACACGCCCAGCCGGTAGTTGATCGTGACGACCACTACGTTGTCGGCCTTCGCGATCTGCGAGCCGTCGTAGAGGTCACCGGCACCGCTGGAGAAGCCCCCGCCATGGATCCAGAACAGCACCGGCAGCGGGCGGTTCGTTCGCCGTTCGGGGGTGTAGACGTTGAGATACAGACAGTCCTCGCTCATGCCCGGGCCGGTGCTGGTGGGCGACTGCGGGCAGCGCGAGCCGTACGTGGTAGCCGACCGCGGGCTCGACCAGGCGGAAGCGGGTGCGGGAGGCTGCCAGCGTCTGGTACCGACCGGTGGCGCGGCGTACGGGATGCCGAGGAACCGATCGACCCCGTCCGCCGTGGCTCCCGCGACCGCGCCTTTGTCGGTGGAGATCGTCAAGGGGCGAGGGGCCGCGGACGAAGGTACGGCCGATACAACGGTCAGCAGGGCGAGCAGACTCACAAGGGCCGCAAGTTCTCGTCGAACAATGGAGCGCACTGAACCTCCCGAGGGGCAGGAACGAGCGGGGAATCCGCATGCTCCGTTTCGAGCAACGGGTGTGCAACGCCGCCAGTCCGCTCAACGGACCTGTACCTTCAGATGCCTCAAACATCCGGAGACGAGGGCATCCATCGGCCAAGCCCGCTCGCAGCGCCGCGGGCGTCGGGGTGCGATATCGAGTCCTGAAGGTCACCAGCCCACGGGGCCGTTCACGTCGAAGAAGCTGCCGCTGGGACCGTCCGCCGGGAGCGTGGCGGCGCGCACGACGACCTTCGCACCCTGTGATGGATGATGCGTTCCGAGGTTGTTGTTCAGATCGGTGGCGATGTATCCCGGGCACACTGAGTTGATCTTGATCGGCGTGTCGTTGAGTTCGACGGCGAACCATCCGGTGAGTGCATTGATGAGGGTCTTCGACGCGGGGTAGGCGAAGGCCGGAAACTGCGCCAGCGGGTTGTCTGGAGATACGAGTGTGGTGATCGACCCCACCGTGCTGCTCACATTCACGATGCGTCCGGCCTGCGCCTTCCGCAGGAGCGGCAAGAATTCCTGCGTGACGCGCAGAGCCCCGTAGAAGTTCACGTCCAACGTGTGCTGGATCGTTTCCAGCCGCACCGCACTGGGAAGACCTTCACCTTCCCCGATCGCGACGCCCGCGTTGTTGACCAGCACGTCCAGCGCGCCGGTTTCGTCGCTGATGTGCGCCGCAGCGGCCCTGACGCTTTCCGTATCGGTCACATCGAGGCTGACGAATCGAACGTCTCCGTCCTGGGAGAGTTCCTTTGCTGCGGCTTCGCCTCGCCCTTGATGGCGGCACCCCAGCCAGACCGTGAAGCCCTGGTGCGCGAGCTGACGTGCGGTCTCGAATCCGATGCCCTTGTTGGCGCCTGTGACAAGCGCCGTTTGCTTCGCGATGTTCATGATCTCGATACTGCGGGACCAGAGCGGTACGATGCATCACGTGAAGTCTCCGATTCTTTACGCATCGTCCGCGAATGGATCGGTGCTCGGCTCCAGCGATCCGATCGCTGATGCCATCGGCCTTCTGCGGCCCCGCACCGTGGTCGAGGCCGGTCTCCACGCCGCGGGACCATGGGCGGTGCGTTTCGACCCGTTCCCACACGTGAAACTCGGCGTCGTCGTGCGTGGCGAATGCTGGCTGGCCCTCGAAGGGCTCGAACCTGTACGGCTGAACGAGGGCGACTTCTACCTGCTGGGCAACCCTCCGCCCTACGTACTGGCCAGCTCGCCCACCGTGAAACCCCGCTCTGCGAAGCCGTTGTGGGACAGCGCTGTGGACGGCGCTGTGCGTATCGGACCCAAGGACGAGGAAGACACATACCTGTGCGGCGGGCACTTCTCGTTCGACGACATGAACGCCCCCATCCTGATCGATGTTCTGCCGCCGCTCGTGCACGTCCATGCCGCGGATCCTCGAGGCAGGCTGCTCGCTCACCTGAGTGAACTGATGGTCGCCGAGACCGAGACCACCGCCGTCGGCGGCTCTCTGGTCCTGGACCATCTCGCACAGATCCTGTTCGTCCATATGCTGCGCGCCCACGCCGACGAATCCGGCCGGCCCACTGGCTGGCTGGGGGCACTCAACGACGACGGCATCGGTGCCGCACTTCGTGCCATGCACGCAGACGTGGCGCACCATTGGACCCTCAAAGAGCTCGCCAGTATCAGCTGCATGTCACGCTCGGTGTTCGCCGCGTCCTTCAAGAAGCAGGTCGGAACTGCGCCACTGACCTACTTGATCGAATGGCGAATGAGCCTTGCACGTGATGCCCTGCGCCGCGGCACTCAATCGATCTCCGAGCTGGCATTCGCGACCGGCTATGAATCCGAGAGCGCGTTCAGCACCGCATTCCGCCGCGTGGTCGGCTCCTCACCCAAACAATTTCGCGATACAGCACATCGCGCTGTGAGCAGCGGGCCGAGCCAGGAATCCTTCGTCGATTCTGGCGCAGTTTGATAGTGCTGCAGCACTGGCGGGGGCGGCTGGCCTTCTGTGTGCCGGTGCGGATGTCGCAATCCACACCGAAACCAGAGGCCCTCGCCCCGTTCAAGCACCCCGCAGGGCGCGTCGCGGCCCGTCGAGTGCTATATCGAGGTGGGCGGGTGCGGGGAGCGGAGCACAAGCAGGGTGATCTCGCTGGGGGCGAAGACGCGGAACGGCGGGCCCCAGAAGCCGGTGCCGCGGCTGGTGTAGAGGAGGGTGCGGGGGCCGTGGTGGCTGAGGCCGGCGAGGGCGGGCTGGTCGATGCGGACGAGGTGGTGGAAGGGCCAGATCTGGCCGCCGTGGGTGTGGCCGGAGAGTTGGAGGTCGATGCCGGCGGCTGCCGCCCGGTCGATGAACTTGGGCTGGTGTGCCAGGAGCAGGACGGGTGAGTCGGGGTCGGCGCCGTTCAAGGCTCCGGCGAGGTGGGCGCGGTGGCCTGCCAGGCCGGAGGACTCGGCGGTGACGTCATCCACGCCGGCGACCACGAGGGTGTCGCCTCCGCTTTCGAGCAGCAGATGGCGGTTGCGCAGCGGCTCCCAGCCCAGCTCGTCCATCAGGTCGACCCAGCCCTGGGCCTCGCTGTGGTACTCGTGGTTGCCGGTGACGTATACCCGGGCCCGGGTGGCCCGCACCGTACCGAGTGGGGCGGCCTGGGCGCGGCGGCGTTCGGCCGTGCCGTCCGCGATGTCGCCGGTGTGGCAGACCAGGTCGGCCTCCAGAGTGTTCACCGTCTCGCATACCCGCGCCGACCAGCGAGTGCGATCGAGCGGGCCGTAGTGGGTGTCGGTGATGAGGGCGACGCGGATGCCGTCCAATCCGGCACCCAGCCGTGGGAGTTGGACGTCGAGTCGGCGCACGCGTGGCACGCGGCGGGCCTCGGCGTG
This sequence comes from Streptomyces sp. MK37H, assembly GCF_018035285.1. Taxonomy (NCBI): domain Bacteria; kingdom Bacillati; phylum Actinomycetota; class Actinomycetes; order Kitasatosporales; family Streptomycetaceae; genus Streptomyces; species Streptomyces sp. MK37H. The sequence continues at coordinate 4,095 of NZ_JAAAYH010000314.1, forward strand.
CCCCCAGCCGAGCAGTACGGCGGTGATGCCGAGGACGGCCCAGGTGATGATTCGGGCCCGGTCCTGGCTCTCGCCGATGCCGGCCACGGTCAGGGCGAGCCGCAAGAGGACGCCGAGCAGAACGGACCAGGTGAACAGAGTCCAGCTGGTGCCCAGCAGGGTGTCGCCGATGATCGCCGCCCGGTCCTGCTGGCGCCGGCCGTGGCCGCGCACCATCGCGAGCGGCATACCGATGAGGGCGAGGGTGAACAGGGCGGTGCCGGCCAGCGTGACGGGCAGCGGCCAGTGCTGGCCGCTGTGTAGGAGCACCCAGCAGGGCACGGCCCACAGCAGCACGGGGGCGATCAGGGGGACGTAGCGCAGCAGGCGGTGCGGTCGGCTCTGCGGCGACGCTTGCGCTTCACCCTCGGCGGGCCGGGTGTTGCTGGTGTCGGTCACGCTTCCCCTCCCTGACCAGGCTGCCGTCTCGCGCACTGTATCCGGTCGCCTTGGGCCGGCCGGACCGTATCCGGCCTTCGCTGAACTCCCCCACTGGCGCGGGGCCGACTTCGGGAACCTGCCATCTCGCGCGATCATGAGAACGAGCTCTCATGGTCATGTTGGAGATGACCTCAGAGGTGAGGCCAGCGCGAAGTGCATTGCGTTGGGAGGCCGGAGCAGCGGAGTGAGCAGGTCATTCCCATGCTGGCAATGCACGTCGCTCAGACGCGCTTGAGTTGGGGTCCAACGTGGCTGCCGGGGCACACCTAAAACGGTCATCACCGGAAGAGCCGCGAGGCGGGGGCCAGGAGGGCCCCGACGGCCACCATCCCTGCGAGCAGGGGCACCGGCAGGTGGGCGCCTGGCGTGTACTTCAGGTGGCTGAGGTTGGATCCGGCTCCGAGCAACCAGAGCAGACTGCCGACCATGATCAGCAGGTAGTTGTCCCTTTCGCGGAGAATGCGCATTCCTGCCCAGAGCAGCAGTGGCATGACGAGTAAGATCCCCAGAACGAATGTGACCAGGTGGATTTCATCGGGTACCCATGAGTCGTCGGGGTCTGCCCGTTTCTGGGCCCGTGCGGCGGCGTAGCCGGCGCTGAGGATGAGGTGGCATACGAGTACGGCCACAGCTGTGACCGCCGCTCCCTTGAGTGGCTGTACCGCTCGGGACATGGTTCATTCCACGCTTTCCAGAGGCGGTGGGGTCCTGCGTACGGTAGGCAGGACCCCACGGTTTCCACACGATGAGGTACTACTCGTCCTTGAGTGTCTTCTCAAGGGAGTCGGCGTACAGACTGGCACCCGCGGGCGTGAGGCGGTGCGAATCCGAGCGCGATGCCCAGCCCGGCATCCGGGTCGTGGGTGTCGCCCGAGATGGTGTCGAGTGCGTCGAACTGGCCCGTCGGCTGCGCCCCGCGGTGGTGCCGGCCGACATCCGTATGCCGCGGATGGACGGCTTGGAGGTCACCCGCGCCCTGGCGGGTGAGCGGCCCGGCGAACCTATGTTGAACGTCGTAGTGATCACGACGTTCGACCAGGACGACTACGTACGCGACGCGCTGCGCTATGGCGCCTGCGGTTTCCTGCTCAAGGATGCTCCGCCCGCGCTGCTCGTGGAGGCGGTACGGGCGGCCTCGCGCGGCGACGCGCTGATCTCGCCGGCGGTCACGGTGCGGCTGCTGCGCGGGCTGCAGCACGGATTCGGTGGCAGCGAGGAGCACCGGGAGGCCGCCGGGCTGAGCAGCCGGGAGACGGAGATCGCCGGTCTGGTGGCGGTGGGCCGCACCAACCAGGAGATCGCCGAGGAACTGTTCCTGTCGCTGTCGTCGGTGAAGACGTATCTGGCCCGGATCCAGGCCAAGGTCGAGGCCCGCAATCGCGTCGAGATCGCGGCCTGGGCGTGGGAGAACGGCGTGGTCACATCGCGCGACCAGCGTCCGTGACGGGGCGTGGCAGACTCGTCCGTACCTCCCACTGACCCGAGCCCGTGGCACCAGCCCAGAACGTGCCGTCGAGTGCCTCGACGCGTTCGCGCAGACCGATCAGACCGAAACCGCCGCGGCCGCCCGCCGGGGGGTCCGTCGGGCGGAGTCTCGCGCTGTTGGTCACCGTCACCCGCAACCACTCCGGATCGGCGTCCAGGCGTACGGTCACCCGTTCGCCCGGAGCATGCCGCATCACATTGGTGAGGGCCTCTCTGACCACCCGCAGTACGGTCGCCTCGGCCTCCGGGCTGAACCGGCTCGCGCGGGCCGCGGCGCTCGCCTCGAGCCGGGCCGCCGGGGCGTCGGGCCGGTGCCGGGAGAACTCGCCGACAGTCTCCCCGAGTTCGGCGAGGAGATCGCCCGGTCGCAGCGCCTGATGGCCGTCCTCGCGCAGCACCCGTACCAGGCGCCGCATCGATTCCAGGGTCTCCGTGCCGGACCGGACGATCGCCTCCAGGGCTGGCTCGACCTTCTCGGACGCGGTCGCGTGGATGGTCCTGGCTGCGTTGGCCTGCACGATGATGCCCGTCATGTGGTGGGCGATCAGGTCGTGCAGATCCCGGGCCAGAGCCAGCCGCTCGGCCTGCCGCACGTCCCGCACCGCACGCTGCCGGCGAGCCTCGGTCGCGCGGACTACACAGCCCATGGCGATGCCCAGCGAGAGCATGATCGTGACCATGTAACTGCCGGCGATGAAGCCGTCCAGCGTCCGGGTGCGCAGCGCCTGCATCAGCATGCTGACGGCCAGGGCGGCGACGGTCCACGCCATGGTCCGGACGGGATAGACCTGGGCAAGCGCCCGGATGATCAGGAACAGCAGCGCGAATGCCTCCAGGTAGCCGATGTCCGTCCCGCTCACCGGCACGAACAGGCACAGGCCGCTGAGTGTGAGGGACATGGCCGCCACCCCCAAGGCCCGGGCCGGGAAGGGCAGCGGGTAGCGGGCGCTGGGCAGCGCGAGCGCGGCCAGGGGACCGGTGACGAACACTGGCAGCCATGTGGTGGGCGCGATCGGCGGCTCGGTCACGAACAGCAGCACCAGGTCGGCCTTCAGACCGCCGGCCCGATCATGAGCCTCATGCCGATCCTCCTGGTCGGCATCGTCTTCGGCCTTGCCATGGACTACCAGGTCTTCCTCGTCACCCGAATCCGGGAGGCATACGTCCACGGCGCCGATCCGCGCACCGCGATCACCGAGGGCTTCCGGCACAGCGGCAAGGTCGTCGTCGCCGCTGCGCTGATCATGACGGGTGTCTTCGGCGGCTTCATCGGCGGCGACGACGCCATGATCAAGTCACTCGGCCTCGGTCTGGCCGCGGCGGTGATCTTCGACGCGTTCGTGGTCCGCATGACCATCGTGCCCGCCGTCCTGACCCTGCTCGGCCGACGGGCCTGGTCAATGCCCGGCTGGCTCGACCGTCGCCTGCCGCACGTCGACATCGAAGGCGAAAAACTCAGCGGCGCGATCCCGGCTTCCTCCGAACCCGACCGCAGGGACGCCGACTTCACCCCGGCCCGCTGAGCCTAATGCCGCTCGAAAAGTCATCGCCGCAGGTGAGCGGGGTGTGGTCGGGCCGCTGGGATCATGCGTACGTGATCGTGTCTTTGCTGTAGAAGCTAACCCGGAAGCTGCTGACGGTTCCATCGGTAATCGTGCGCCGACAGGGCGCCTGACGGGCATCCGCCCCGGTCAGGCGCCCTGTCGCGGTGCTCAGAAGAAGCCGAGCTTCTTCGGCGAGTACGACACCAGCAGGTTCTTCGTCTGCTGGTAGTGGTCCAGCATCATCTTGTGGGTCTCGCGGCCGATCCCGGACTGCTTGTAGCCGCCGAAGGCGGCGTGCGCCGGGTAGGCGTGGTAGCAGTTGGTCCACACCCGGCCCGCCTGGATGGCGCGCCCGGCCCGGTACGCGGTCGAGCCGTCCCGGGTCCACACCCCCGCGCCCAGCCCGTAGAGCGTGTCGTTGGCGATCCCGATCGCGTCGTCGAAGTCGCCGAACCGCGTCACCGCGACCACCGGCCCGAAGATCTCCTCCTGGAAGACCCGCATGTGGTTGTCGCCCTCGAAGATCGTGGGCTCGACGTAGTAGCCGCCCTCCAGCTCACCGCCGAGCTCGGCGCGGCTGCCGCCGGTGAGGACGCGGGCGCCCTCCTGCCGGCCGATGTCCAGGTACGACAGGATCTTCTCGAGCTGGTCGTTGGACGCCTGGGCGCCGATCATGGTGTCGGTGTCCAGCGGATGCCCCTGCGTGATCTTCTCCGTACGGGCCACGGCCGCGTCCATGAACGCCTGGTAGTGGCCGCCCTGGACCAGGGCGCGCGAGGGACAGGTGCACACCTCGCCCTGGTTGAGGGCGAACATGGTGAACCCTTCCAGGGCCTTGTCCATGAAGTCGTCGTCGGTGGCCGAGACATCGTCGAAGAAGATGTTCGGGCTCTTGCCGCCGAGCTCCAGGGTGACCGGGATCAGGTTCTCGCTCGCGTACTGCATGATCAGCCGGCCGGTGGTGGTCTCCCCGGTGAAGGCGACCTTGGCCACCCGGGAGTTGGACGCCAGCGGCTTTCCGGCCTCCACGCCGAAGCCGTTGACGATGTTGACCACACCTGGCGGCAGCAGATCGGCCACCAGGTTCATCCAGACGTGGATCGAGGCGGGCGTCTGCTCGGCCGGTTTCAGCACCACCGCGTTGCCCGCGGCCAGCGCCGGGGCCAGCTTCCAGGTGGCCATCAGGATGGGGAAGTTCCACGGGATGATCTGGGCGACCACGCCCAGCGGCTCATGGAAGTGGTACGCGACCGTGTCGTGGTCGATCTCGGAGAGGCTGCCCTCCTGCGCCCGGATGGCTCCCGCGAAGTAGCGGAAGTGGTCGATGGCGAGCGGGATGTCGGCGGCCAGTGTCTCCCGTACCGGCTTGCCGTTCTCCCAGCTCTCGGCGACCGCGAGGGCCTCCAGGTTCTGCTCCATCCGATCGGCGATCTTCAGCAGCACCGAGGCGCGCTCGGCGGGCGCCGTACGGCCCCAGGCGGGGGCGGCCGCGTGGGCGGCGTCCAGGGCCCGCTCGACGTCCTCGGCGGTGCCCCGGGCGATCTCGGTGAAGGGCTGCCCGTTGACGGGGGTGGGGTTCTCGAAGTAGCGGCCCTGGGCCGGGGTGACGTACTCCCCGCCGATCCAGTGGTCATAGCGCGGCTGATAGGTGACGACCGAGCCCTCGGAGCCGGGGCTTGCGAAACGCGTCATGGGGCGGCCTCCCTGGTGTACGCGTGGTGGGTCCCGTTGTCGGACGCGTCGTCCGTGTGCGCGTCCAGGCTCCGCCCGCGCCGACGCGGGCGGAGCCGACGGGGAGGCTAGGCGCGGCCACGTTGCGCGGACGTTGCGTCCCGGTGGCCGTCCCCTTGCCGCAGGGCTCCGTGCTCATGGCCGCCTTGGTGGTGGGCGCCGCCCGGCAGCCCGTACAGCTCCCGCAGCCGCCGCACCCGCGCCGCCGGAGCCGCCCGCCCCGGCGCATGCGCCGGGAGCGTGGTCAGCAGCGCCTCCGCGACCTCCAGATCGTCCTCGCCCCACGGTGTCTGCGCCCAGCGCCGCAGCAGCTCCGGATCGCCGTGGGACAGCACGGCGCGCCGCAGCCCGTCCTCCAGCATCCGCCGCATCCGGCACACCCCCGGCGCCTCCGAAAGCGGCAGCAGCGGCCCGGTGTACGCCCGCAGCGCCGTGTACGCGTCGCCGGAGGCCAACGCCTCGGCGGCGTCGCCCAGATCGGTGCGCACGGGTGCGCAGAGCCGGTACGGGCGCGAGCCCAGCAGCGGGCCCACCAGGCGGCGCAGCCGGGACAGTTCGGCCCGCAGCGTCACGGGGGAGCGGTCGTCGGCCCGGGGCCCGTACAGCTCGAGCGTCAGCCGGTCGCCCGACAGCCCCTCCGGATGGCCGGCCAGCAGCACCATGATCTCGCTGTGCCGCCGCCCGAGCCGCAGCCGCCGCCCGTCGACGACCAGCAGCGCCTCGTCCCGCCCCAGCGCCGTCAGCGAGATCCGCGGCTCGCGCGTCCGCGGCACCTCGGCGCCCAGCTGGGCCTCGGCGGCGCGGGCGGTCGCCTGGACCAGGGCGAGGCTGTGCGGGGCGGCCAGATGGTCCCCGCCGGTGATGTCCACCGCGCCCAGCAGCCGCCCGGTGTGCGGATCGTGGACCGGGGCGGCGGCGCAGGTCCACGGCTGCACACTGCGGTTGAAGTGCTCGGTGGCGAAGATCTGCACCGCGTGGTCGACGGTGAGCGCCGTCCCGGGCGCGTTGGTGCCCGCGTGGCGCTCGTCCCAGCGCGCCCCGGCCACGAAGTTCATCCCCTCGGCCCGGTTCCGTACCCCCGCGTGCCCCTCCACCCACAGCAGCCGGCCCTGCTCGTCGCAGACCGCGAGCAGATGGGCCCCGTCATGGGCGATGCTGCCCAGCAACTCCCGGAACAGCGGCATCACCCGGGCCAGCGGATGGTCCGCACGGTAGGTGTCCAGCGCGTCGTCCGCCAGGTCGATCGGCGCCTTGCACTCCTGGGTGATCCGGGCGTCGGCCGAGCGCCGCCAGGACTCCGCCACCACCGGCCGTACGGCCGGACTCACCGCCCCCTCCGTCAGAAACGCCTCATGGGCGCGGCGCACGTCGCGGGTGCGCTCAGCGGGGTCGGTGCCTGACGCCATCGCCAGCCAGGGATTGACCATGGTGCCTCGCTCAGCGGTACGGAGGGGC
>NZ_JAAAYH010000315.1:0-10779 GCF_018035285.1 Streptomyces sp. MK37H
CGTAGGGGTACGACGGGCTGGGCCACCGGACAAGACACGCCGCAGGCGTGATCGGCACGGCAGGATTGATTCGGCTCGTGCCCCTGCTTAGCGTCCCGCATGAAGGGCAAGAAGATCCCCACGTCCCGCACGACCCCTACCAAGGGAGCCCGTATGAAGCTCGCCTTCTCCACCCTCGGCGTCCCCGGTATGCCCGTGCCCGACGTGGCTCGGCTCGCCGCCGGGGCCGGGTATCACGGCGTCGAGCTGCGCGCCCACCCCGAGGAGCCGGTGCACCCGGGGATCGGGGCGGACGAACGGGCCAGGGTGGCGGCGGAGTTCCGGGACGCCGGGGTCGAGATCCTCACCGTCGCCGGATATGTGCGCGCCGCCCAGGCCGGGCCGGACGAGCCGGTGCTGACCGGGCTCGGGGAGCTGCTGGAGCTCGCCCACGACCTGGGCGCCCGCAATGTCCGGGTCTTCCCCGGCGGCGGGGAGCAGAGCGCCGAGGAGGCCGACGCCACGGCCGCCCGGCGGCTCGCGGCGGCCGCGCCCCGCGCCGCCGACCTCGGCGTACGGCTGCTGCTCGAGACCCACGACTCGCACCGGACGGGCGCGGACGCGGCCCGGGTCCTCGGGCTCGTGGGCCATGGCAGCGTGGGGGCGATCTGGGACGTGATGCACACCTGGCTGGGCGGCGAGGACCCGGCCACCAGCTATCCGGCGCTCTTCGCCCATCTGGGCTACGTCCAGGTCAAGGACATCGCCTCGGCCGAGGACACCACTCCGCTGCCGCTGGGCGAGGGGGTGCTGCCGCTGACCGAGTGCGTGGAGCTGCTCAGCCGCGAGGGCTGGGACGGCTGGCTGGCCTGGGAGTACGAGAAGCGGTGGTATCCGCAGGCACGGGAGTTCCCGGAGCTGCTGGACCCGGGCCGGGAGCATCTGCTGCGGCTGCTCGCCGACGCGGCCTGAGCTCCCGGCTCGGGGTCGGCATCGGCCCGTCGTGACGGCTCGACCCGTCGTGACCGCTCGGCCCGTCGTGACCGCTCGGCCCGTCGTGACGGCTCCACCCGTCGTGATCGCTCGGCCCGTCGTGACCGTTCGGCTCGGGCGGCTCGGGGTGGCGGCGCGTCCCGAGGCGCATACGGCTCAGCCTCCCGGCCGGGAGCGACGTCAGCGCCACGCCGCCCACCAGCAGCGCCGCCGCCAGCCAGCGCGGTCCACTGATGCCCTCCCCCAGCACCAGCGCCGCCGAGGACATCCCGAAGACCGGAACCAGCAGCGAGAACGGGGCGACCGCCGAGGCGTCGTAGGTGCGCAGCAGAAAGCCCCAGACCCCGAAGCCGAACACCGTGGTGACCCAGGCGACATAGACGATCGCGCCCACCCCGGCCCAGTCGAGCCGACTCAGCGCGTCCAGATCGGGCCGCGCGCCCTCGAACATCAGCGAGAGCAGGAGCAGCGGCAGCACCGGCACCAGGCTCACCCACACCATGAAGTTCAGGGCGTCCGGCGGTGCAGCCTTGCGGGTGAGGACGTTGGAGACCCCCCAGAAGGCCGCCGCCGCGACGACGAGGACGAAGCCGAGGAGCGGCCCCGAGGTGCCCTCGTCCACGGCGGCCACCGCGATCCCGGCGAGGGCGACGGCCATGCCCAGCAGCCGCCGCCGGCCGGGGCGTTCGGCGAGGACGACGGCCGCGAACAGCGCCGTGAACACCGCCTGGATCTGCAGCACCAGCGAGGACAGCCCGGCGGGCATCCCCTCGTGCATCCCGATGAACAACAGCCCGAACTTCGCCACGCCCAGGGCCAGCCCCACCCCCAGGATCCATCGCCAGGCGACCCTCGGCGGGCCGACCAGGAAGACGGCGGGCAGCGCGGCTACCAGGAACCGCAGGGCGCAGAAGAGCAGGGGCGGGAAGTGGTCGAGGCCCACTTCGATGACCACGAAGTTGACCCCCCACAGGGCCGTGACCAGCACGGCGAGGGCTATGTGCACAGGTCGCATGGGTCGAGGATCAGCCGCCCGGACCTTGTAGCACCAGCGCGGATGTCTTCATGCTTGGATGCAGTAACGATTAAAGGTGCGAGGAGGAGGGCCAACTGTGCTGGATCTGGGCCGACTGCGGGCTCTGCACGCGGTGTCCGTGCACGGCTCGGTCAGCGCCGCCGCGATCGCGCTCGGCTACACCCCGTCCGCCGTATCGCAGCAGATCGCCAAGTTGGAGCGGGAGACCCGGACGACCCTTCTGGAGCGGCAGGGCCGGGGCATCGCGCTGACCGACGCGGCCCGGCATCTGGCCGCCACCGCCCAGCAGCTGCTCGCGATCGTCGAGGAGGCCGAGACCACCCTGGAGGAGCGGCGCGGACAGCCGACGGGCCGGCTGGTGATCGGCGCCTTCGCCTCGGCGGCGCGCGGGCTGATGCCCGTGGTGCTGGCCGCGCTCATGACCGAACACCCCGCCCTGGACGCCCGGTTGCTCGAAGTGGACCCGCATCTGTCGGTGGACCTGGTGGCGCAGGGGGTCATCGACCTGGCGGTGGCCCATGACTGGGACATCGCCCCGCTGCCCGCCCCGGAGGGGCAGGAACGGGCGGTCATCGGGGAGGATCTGTGCGATCTGCTCGTCCCGGCCGGACATCCGCTGGCCCGGGTGGCCGCACGGCGCCCGCTGCGCCGCGAGGACCTGCCGGGCCAGCGGTGGATCTGCCAGCCGCCGGGGTCGGTGTGCCACGACTGGCTGGTCCGTACGCTGCGCGCCTCGGGCCATGAGCCGGACCTGGCGTACCAGGCGGCGGAGAACCACACCCAGATCGCCCTGGTGGCGGCCGGTCTCGGCGTCGCGCTCATGCCCCGTCTCGGCCGCGGTCCGCTGCCGGACGGGGTGCTGGCGCTGCCCCTGGAGCCGGTCCCGGTACGGCGGCTGTACGCCCTGTGGCGCCCGGGCGCGGCCCGCCGCCCCGCCATCACCGAAACGGTGCGGCTGCTGGGCGGCCTCTGGCCGCGCCGCATCAGCTGAACGGCCCTGCGGGCGCCGCCACTTGGCGCAGCCACGCCTCGGGCGCCACCACTTTGGGCCCCCACCACTTTGGGCAGCCACCACTTCGGGCCGCCACCACTTCGAGCCGCCGCCACTTTGGCCCCCTACGCCCCGCTCACCACCGATTCGCGGTACGCACACCATGTGCGGAACCGGCGCGGGGCGCCGTACGTCGAAGCGGCGTGCTGATGGGGAGTCTCCGCGCGGCGGCAATCGGCCTCGCCGCCGGCTGCGTCGCTGACCACCTCACCGCCGCCCGCGGCCAGCAGCACCCCGCCGCCGACGCGACACCCCTCCCAGAGCGTCGGCGGCGCCCAAGCCCTCAGAACCTCAGCCCGGCAGGCCCTTACACCGGCAGCTCCGCCTCGATCAGGTCCGCCGCCCGGTCCGGCCCGCCCTCCGCGGCCATCCGCGCCTTGAGCGCGGCGCAGCGAGCGGCCACCTCGGGATCGTCCACCAGATCGAGCACCGCCTTGCGGAGCGCCGGAGCCGTGGCCTCCTCCTTGGGCAGATGGCGGCCGACCCCGAGCCCCTCGAGCGTGTCCGCGTTGCGGAACTGGTCGACGGCCTGCGGCACGGCGACCATCGGCACCCCGCAGGCCAGCCCCTCCTGGGCGCCGCCCGCACCCGCGTGGGTGACGAACGCGTCGGCCTTCCGCAACACGCTCAACTGCGGTATCCACGTGTGCACTTCGACATTGGCCGGGATCTCGCCGAGATCGGCCGGGTCGACGAACTCGCCGACCTGGAGCACCACGTACCAGCCCGGCAGATCGCCGAACGCCGCGACACACGCGCGGTAGAAGCCGGGCTCCCTGGTCCAGGTGGAGCCGAGCGAGACCAGCAGGATCCGGTCGGTCTCGGCGGCCCGCTCCGGGCGGCGCCACTCCGCCACCTCGCGGCGGGCGCTCTGGCAGCCGCCGACGAAGCTGTAGACGGAGGTGTCGACGCGGTCGGCGTTGGGCTGGAGCAGCTCGGGGATGAGGGCGACACAGCGGCTGGGGCGGCCGATGAGCCGGTCGGGGTCGGTGCCGGCCAGGCCGTTGCCCTCGAGCCAGGCGCGGTAGCGCGCGTAGTAGGCCCGGCCGCGCTCCGACCGCCGCATATGGGCGTACATCGGCTCGAAGACCTCTTCGCGGTAGCCGTCCCAGGGCACGAAGCTGGGCGCGAGTTCGACGGCGGACACGCCCCACCGATGGGCGAGGACATGCGCCGGGTAGGCCGTGACGTCGTACATCACCAGGTCCGGCTCATCGCCCTCGTAGGCCGCCAGATGCTGCGGAAGTGCCTGCTCCGCCTCGGTGAGAAACGGCTCGATGTAGTCGATCAGATCGGAGCCTCTGGCGCCCGGCACATTCTCACCATGGAGGATCGAGGTGTAGGTCTTCGGCTCGGCGCCGGTTTCGGCCACCTTCTCGGCGAACGACTCGGGGATGGCGTAGGTAACCCGGTGGCCGCGGGCCACCAGCTCGCGGATCACCTCCAGGCTCGGGTTGACGTGCCCGTGTGCCGCGATGCCGAACATGGCGATGTGTGTGGGGGGCTTGGCACCCGTCGGTGGGGTCATGAAAACGGAACATAAGCGAGAACGGATGCCTCATACAAATACCGCGCATACCCGGTCGAGAGTTTAGTACCGGTTTCGTGCAGGCACCAGATCACGGTCTTTAACCAGTCTTTTCCTTTACGCTTCCGGGCCACGCGGCGGAGCCGCATATCGATGCTGTGGGAAAGGCCAACTTTCCTTGACCCGGCCGCGGTTTGTGTCCCAGCGTGTCCTGCACACTTATGGCCGCCCCCTCCGAACGTCCCATGGAAGGAGTGCGGGTGCACACGACGTCTCGCCGCGCCCTGCTCACCGCCACCCTGGCCGCCGCGGCGGCCGGTGCCTGCAGCGGACCGACGAACAGCTCCCCCGCGCCCGCGGCCCCCGCGCGCCGCACCACCGCCGGTTCCGGCAACCCGTCCGCGGCCCCCTCCCGGCCCACCACGGAGCCCGGCCGGGACCACGAGCGCGACCGCCGGCGGATCGACGAGCTCATCGGGCGGATGACGCTGGACCAGAAGATCGGCCAGCTCTTCGTGATGCGGGTGTACGGCCATTCGGCCACCCGCCCCGACCCCGCCGATGTCGCGGCCAACCGCGAGGAGATCGGCGTCGACAACGCCGCCGAGCTGATCGCGAAGTATCACGTGGGCGGGGTGATGTACATCGGATGGGCACACAACATTCGCGATCCCCATCAGGTGGCCGCGCTCTCCAACGGCATCCAGAAGGCCGCGCTGGCGACCTCCGTGCCCGTCCCCGTCCTGCTCTCCACCGACCAGGAGTACGGCACCGTCGCCCGGGTCGGCGCGCCCGCCACGCTGTTCCCGGGCGCCATGGCGCTCGGCGCGGGCGGCAGTGAGGCCGACGCCCGTACGGCCGCCCGCACCGCGGGGGCGGAGCTGGCCGCGCTCGGCATCCGGCAGGACTACGCCCCGATCGCGGACGTCAACGTCGACCCCGCCAATCCGGTGATCGGCGTGCGCTCCTTCGGCGCCGATCCGAAGGCCGTGGCCCGGATGGTGGCGGCCCAGGTGGAGGGCTATCAGAGCGCCGGGGTCGCGGCCACCGCCAAGCACTTCCCCGGCCACGGCGACACCAGCGTGGACAGCCATGTCGGGCTGCCGCGGATCACCCACTCCCGGAAGGAGTGGGAGCGGCTGGACGCACCGCCGTTCCGGGCCGCGATCGAGGCCGGAATCGACTCGATCATGACGGCCCATCTGCTCTTCCCCGCACTCGACCCGGCCGACGACCCCGCCACGCTCTCCCGCCCCATCCTCACCGGTGTGCTCCGCGAGGAGCTGGGCTACGACGGGGTGGTGGTCACCGACTCGCTCGGCATGGAGGGGGTGCGGAAGAAGTACGGCGACGACCGGGTGCCGGTGCTGGCGCTCAAGGCGGGCGTGGACCAGCTGCTGAACCCGCCGAGCCTGTCCCTCGCCTTCGAAGGCGTACGCAAGGCCGTCCGGGCCGGCGAGCTCAGCGAGGACCGCATCGACCGCTCGCTGCGGCGCGTCCTCGAACTCAAGGCGCGCCGGGGCCTGTTCGACGATCCGTACACCAGCGACCGCGCGGTCAACCGTACGGTGGGCACCCGCGAGCACCGCGCCACCGCCGACCGCATCGCCGAGCGCACCACCACCCTGATCACCAACCGCGGCGGACTGCTGCCGCTGTCGCCGCGCCGCCACCGCGACCTGCTGGTGGTGGGCGTGGACGCCGCAGCGCCCTCCGGCACCGGCGGCCCGCCGACGTCCGTCCTGGCCCGCGCCCTGTCCGGCCTCGGCTTCCGCACCGAGGCGCTCACCACCGGCACCGCCAGCTCCCCCGGCCCCTCCCCGCAGCGCATCGAGGCGGCGGTCGCGGCGGCGCGGGAACGGGACGCGGTGATCGTGACGACGTACGACATCGCCTCCGGCTCCGCCCAGCGCACCCTGGTGGCACGGCTGGTGGCCACCGGCGTGCCGGTGGTGCACCTGGCCCTGCGCAATCCGTACGACATCGCGCGCCTGAGCGGCCGCGACGCGGCTCCCGGCGCCTCGCTGGCCGCCTACTGCTGGACGGACGTGGAACTGCGCGCCGCCGCCCGCGTCATCGCGGGCCGGACCGCCCCGCGCGGCAGACTGCCGGTCGCGGTCCGGCACGCGGACGACCCGTCCCGGGTGCTGTACCCGATCGGACACGGGCTGACGTACTGAGAGGCTTTCGCTCACCGGGGCGAAGTGGCTTCGCCCCGGTCGTCGGTCACCTCACCGAACGGAGCGTGGCTCATCAGGGCCGCAACACCGGCTCGCGCTCGGTCTCGCGGCGGTCGAGCTTCGCGTTGTGCCGGGCGAGGGGCTTGCTCGTCGGGCTGACGCCCGCCCATCGCTGCACCTCGGCGGTTGCCTTGGCCTTCTGGTCACCCGTCAGCTGGGCGATGCTGGAGCCGTGGTTGCCGCCAGCCACCGTGTAGACGTAGGCGTCCTTGGCGCCCTTGCCGACCTGGAAGCGCTCGGCACCCCACGGGTCGTTCTGGCCGTAGACGAAGAGCATCCGGTGGGCGTCGTGCCGGACCCAGCGGTCGATGTCCCGCATCACGCCCTGCTTGAAGCGCATCGGGATGTCACGCGGCACATAGCTGCGCGGGGCGTAGATGCCGGGGTAGCGCAGCAGCCCGGCCAGGTGCGGGGTCTTGAAGGTGGGCGAGCCGAGCTCGGTGCCCGCCTGGTAGTAGTACGGCGTGTAGGTCTCCAGGCCCTGGTCGGTGTAGGCGGAGAAGCCCGAGATCTCGTCGATGAAGCCGTACAGCTCGTCGGTGGACGCGGTCGGGGCGGGGACGTCCGCGCAGTCCTTCAGCAGGTGGTACTGCCAGAAGGCCCACACCAGGTCCAGGACCACGTTCTCGTACGCCTTGTCGGCGCTGCCGACGACGGTGAAGGTCTGCTTCTCGTCGTCCGCCCACTTCTGGTAGCGCTTCACGATCTCGTCGCGCCGCACCAGCGCCTCGCGCTGCACCGCGTTGAGCTTGGTGCGGCATTCGGCGGTGCCGACGCCTGCGAAGAAGCGGTCGTAGGCGGAGTCCTCCTTGTCGGCCACGTCGTTGGGCGCGACGTAGGCGACGGTGCCGTCCATGTCCCGGGGGTAGAAGCGGCGGTAGTAGGTGGCCGTCATCCCGCCCTTGCTGCCGCCGGTGGCCAGCCACTTCTTGCCGTAGATGGGCTTCAGGGCCCGGAAGAGGCGGTGCTGGTCGCTCGCGGCCTGCCAGATGTCCAGCTTGGACCAGTCGGCGGGCTGGGGCCGGGAGGGAGTGAAGAAACGGTACTCCATGGACACCTGGTTGCCGTCCACCAGCTGCGTGGGCTCACTGCGGCGCGGTGCGGTGGTGACGTTGTAGCCCGAGGTGTAGAAGACCGTGGGCCGGTCGGTGGCCTTGTGCAGCAGCGTGAACCGCTGCTGGAAGGTGCCCTTGGAGGGATGCCGGTGGTCCACCGGCTGGGCGTAGCTGAAGACGAGGAAGCGATAGCCCTCGTAGGGCTGCTCCGCCTCGAAACGCATTCCGGGAATCGCCAGGACACGTTCCTTGATGTCCGGCTGGGCGGGGGCGGCCGGCGCCGCGGACGCGCTTCCGGCGCCCGCGCCGACCGTCCCCACCAGTATCGCGAGCGACAACAGCCATCTGAGCATCTTGCGCATGCACCCTCCCCTTGTTGCCGTGATGACCCTTTGCCCCGTGAATTCGCACAGGTCGCCGAGAACCTATCCGGGCACACACTCGCGTCGCCAGATGCCGTCAACGCTCCAACCCGAGGCCGAATACGGAGAGTTGTTACCGACGCCCTCTTTCGTAGCGGGCTGTGATGGCTCATGCTGCCTGTATGGACCGAGACGAACGGCACGACCGGAGTGAACGGGCCGAGCGACTGACGCGGTATCTGAACGAATTGCAGGAACGGATCGATCCTCGCTCGCTCGAGCTGCTGATGCGGCTGCTGCGCGAGTTGAGCACCTCACCGGCCGTCCGCGGGGGGACGTACGAGCTCGGGATGGGGCCGGAGGAGAAAGAGCTGTTCACCCCTGCTCTCCAGGCCGAGCTGCTGGTGCTGTTCGGCCTGCTCACCTCCCAGGACGAGCGTGTGGTGGTCGACCTCGGGGACAGTCCGCACGCCAAGGGCATGAAGGTGCTGGTGCCTCAGGAGCGGGCCGAGGACCCCGACTTCCTGCACCGCCACAAGCAGCGGGTGGCGGCCGAGGCGGAGCAGCGGGAGCGGGACCGGCGGGAGGTGGAGGGCATAGCGAGGGCCAGCGGCATGGAACCGTGACGTTACCGTACGTAACTAAGGGCGAACGCTGAGCGTTACCGCCCCGAAGGGGCGCGGGGAACTGCGCGACCGGCCACGACGGCGCCGCAGCCGACCGACGACGCATCCCGGCACGTCGAGCGGAGCGCTTAGCGGAGCGCCTAGGCTACGGCGGGGGCCGTCTCGCCCGTGAAGGTGCGCCACAGCGCGGCGTACCGGCCGTCCCGCGCCACCAGCTCCTCATGGGTGCCGTCCTCGACGACCCGGCCGTGGTCCAG
Source organism: Streptomyces sp. MK37H (assembly GCF_018035285.1). Taxonomy (NCBI): domain Bacteria; kingdom Bacillati; phylum Actinomycetota; class Actinomycetes; order Kitasatosporales; family Streptomycetaceae; genus Streptomyces; species Streptomyces sp. MK37H. Next base: position 9,128 of record NZ_JAAAYH010000315.1, read on the forward strand.
GACCACCACCCGGTCCGCACGGGCGGCGGTGGTCAGCCGGTGGGCGACGACCAGTGTGGTGCGCCGTCCCGTCAGACGATCCGTGGCCTGGTTGACCAGGGCCTCGGTGGCCAGATCGAGCGCGGCCGTGGCCTCGTCGAGCAGCAGGATGTCCGGGTTCACCAGCTCGGCGCGCGCCAGCGCGATCAACTGCCGCTGCCCGGCGGAGAGATTGCGCCCGCGCTCGGAGACCTCGTGCAGATAGCCACCGTCGAGCGACGCCACCATGGCATGGGCGCCGACCGCCCGCGCGGCGGCCTCCACCTCCGCGTCGCTCGCGCCGGGCCGTCCGTAGGCGATGGCGTCGCGCACCGTCCCGGCGAAGAGATACGGCTCCTGCGGGACCACCCCGAGGTGGCCGCGGTATCCGGTGAGGTCGAGTTCGCGCAGATCCACACCGTCCACCCGCACGGCGCCCTGCGTCGGGTCGTAGAACCGCGCCACCAGCTTGACCAGAGTGGACTTACCGGCCCCGGTCTCCCCGACGAACGCCACGGTCTGCCCCGAGGGGATCGTGAGCGAGATGCCCGCCAGCGCCTCCTCGCCGTCCCCGTACCGGAACCGCACATCGTCGAAGGCGATCTCGCCACGCATCGCGCGCACCTCGCGCGGGGCCTCGGCCACCGGTGTGGTGGTGGGCTCGCGCAGCAACTCCTGGATGCGGCCCAGCGACACGGTGGCCTGCTGATAGCCGTCGAAGACCTGGGAGAGCTGCTGGACGGGGGCGAAGAACAGGTCGATGTAGAGGAGATACGCCACCAGCGCGCCCGCCGTCAGGGTGCCGTCCCCGACCCTCCCGGCGCCCACGATGAGCACCAGCGCGGAGGCCACGGACGACAGCAGCTGGACGAACGGGAAGTACACCGAGATCAGCCGCTGACCGCGCAACCGCGCCTGGCGGTAGGAGTCGCTGCGCGCCGCGAACCGCTCCCGGCCGGACCGCTCGCGCCGGAACGCCTGCACGATCCGCAGCCCCGCCACGCTCTCCTGAAGGTCCGCGTTGACCACGCTCACGCGCTCGCGGGCCAGTTCGTACGCCTTGACGCTGCGGCGCCGGAACACCACCGTGCCGATGATGAGCGGCGGCAGGGTCAGGAAGACCACCAGCGCGAGCTCCACGTCGATGATGAGCAGCGCCACCAGGATGCCGAAGAAGGTCAGCAGGCTGACCACGGCGGTGACGAGGCCGGTCTGGAGGAACGTGGACAGCGCGTCGACGTCGGTGGTCATCCGCGTCATGATCTTGCCGCTCAGCTGGCGCTCGTAGTAGTCGAGACCGAGCCGCTGGAGCTGGGCGAAGATCTTCACGCGCAGGGCGTAGAGCACTCGTTCACCGGTCCGCCCGGTCATCCGGGTCTCGCCGATCTGGGCGGCCCACTGCGCGAGGACGACGAGGAGCGCGAGCCCGGAGGCGGCCCATACCGCGCCGAGCGAGAGCCGCTGGACGCCCTGGTCGATCCCGTGCCGGATGAGCACGGGCAGCAGCAGCCCGGCGATCGCGTCCACGGCCACGAGCGCCAGCGCCACCAGGAGCGGCGCCCCGAAGCCGCGCAGCAACCGCCGCAGCCCGTACGCCTCCTCGGGGCGGGCGGCCCGCTCCTCGTCGATGTCGG
>NZ_JAAAYH010000316.1:0-10754 GCF_018035285.1 Streptomyces sp. MK37H
CGTCATGCCCGTACGCGGTCTGAGATCCCTTGTCGTCCTGGCCCTCGCCGCGGGCCTCGCCACGGCCGCCCCGGCCGCGCAGGCACGGCCCGACGGCGGCAATGCCACCACGGCCGCCCCGGCATCCTCGGCCACCGCTGCCGCCAAGCCCTATATGGGCTGGTCCAGTTGGAGCATGCAGTCGTCGAAGTACCCGGGCCTCAATCCGAACGGCGACTACAGCTACCTCACCGAGGCGAACGTCCTCAAGCAGACCGACGCCCTCGCCACCAAGCTCAAGAAGTACGGCTACGAGTACATCAACATCGACGCCGGCTGGTGGCGCGACTACGCGTGGACACCCGAGTTCGATGAGTACGGCCGCCAGAAGGCCGACCCCGTGCGCTTCCCCAGTGGCATGAAGTCGGTCGCCGACCACATCCACTCCAAGGGCCTCAAGGCCGGCATCTATCTGCCCGTCGGCCTGGAGAAGGAGGCGTACGGCGGGGGCAAGGTGCCGATCTGGAACGCCGAGGGCTGCACCACCGCCGACATCGTCTACGACGACCTGCGCACCACCAACGGCTGGGACAGCGCATACAAGATCGACTTCTCCGATCCCTGCGCACAGAAGTACATCGACTCCCAGGCGCGGATGTTCGCCGACTGGGGCTATGACTTCCTCAAGCTCGACGGTGTGGGCCCCGGCTCCTTCAAGAGCGGCGACAACTACAACAACGTCGCCGACGTGGCCGCCTGGCAGAAGGCGATCTCCGCCACCGGCCGCCCGATCCACCTGGAGCTGTCCTGGTCGCTGGACATCGGACACGCCGACGACTGGAAGAAGCACTCCAACGGCTGGCGCGTCGACACCGACGTCGAGTGCTACTGCAACACGCTCGTCAGCTGGGAGAACTCCGTCGACGACCGCTGGGACGACACCCCGGCCTGGACCCGGCACGCCGGCCCCGGCGGCTGGAACGACCTCGACTCCCTCGATGTCGGCAACGGCGAGATGGACGGCCTGACCAAGGCCGAGCGACAGAGCTACGCCACGTTGTGGGCGATCGCCAAGTCCCCGCTCTACACCGGCGACGATGTGACCAAGCTGGACTCCTACGGGCTGTCGCTGCTGACCAACCGCGAGGTCATCGCCGTCAACCAGGGCGACGCGCCGCCCGCGCGGCCGGTCACACCGTCCGACCCCCAGCAGGTGTGGGCCGCGGAGAACCACGACGGCAGCTACACGGTCGCCCTGTTCAACCTCGCCGACAGGCCGGCCTCGGTGACCGCCGACTGGTCGACGCTCGGCTTCACCGGCAAGGCCGCGGTCCGGGATCTGTGGAACCACGAGAACCTCGGCACTCACAAGAGCGGGATCACCCAGGCCCTGCCCGCCCACGGCTCCCGCCTCTTCACGGTCACCCCGCGCGGCGACGCGCTCACGTGGACCGGGATCGAGGCCGAGTCCTCCGCGAACACCCTCGGCGGCAACGCCTCCGTCGCCGACTGCCCGGCCTGCTCCGACGGCCACAAGGTCGGCAACCTCTACACCGGGTCCAAGCTGACCATCAACAACGTCGTCGTGGGCAAGGCCGGTACCTACCAGATCAAGGTGGCCTACGTCAGCGGTGACGCCCGCTCCGCCGATGTCTCGGCCAACGGCGGCGGCGCCACCCGCCACAAGTTCCCCTCGACAGGCGACTGGTCCACCGTCAATAGTGTCTACGTTCCGGTGACGCTCAAGGCCGGCTCCAACACCATCACGTTCGACAGCGGTTCCGGCTACGCACCGGACATCGACCGGATCGACGTACCGAAGTCCTCCTGAACACCAAGGGGCCCGGCCCCTCGGCCGGGCCCCTTGCCGATCTGCCGATTTCAGACGCCTGGAGCCGCCATGAACCCCCGCCCGACCGACACCGCCAGAGACCCCAACAGAGAACTCGACAGAGACTCCGGCAGAGACCCCAGCAGACGAACCGCGCTGTCCCTCGCGGCGACGGCCGGACTCACCCTGACCCTCGGCGCCCTGCCCGCCTTCACCGCCTCCGCCGCGCCCCGGCGCCCGGCCGACACCCCGCCGCTCACCGGCACCTCACACGACGAGCTGTGGTGGCGGGCCCCCGGCGACGAGGACTCGCTGATCCAGCAGGGCCTGCCGGTCGGCAACGGCCGCCTCGGCGCCCTCGCGAGCAACGACCCCGGCCGCGAACTGCTGCTGATCACCGACGCCACGATGTGGACCGGCGGCATCAACGACACCCTTGACGCCGACGGCCAATTCCCCTACGGACGCGGCGACTTCGGCTCCTTCACTCTGCTGGCCCGGCTCACCGTGGACATCCCCGACCACGAGCTGTCCGGCGTCAACGGCTACCGCCGCTCCCTCGACCTCGCGCAGGGACTGGTCACCAGCTCCTACGTCCGCTCCGGTGTCACCTACCGGCGCGAGATCTTCGCCAGCCACCCCGACGACGCGATCGTCCTGCACTTCACACAGAGCGGTGGCGGCCGCTACACCGGCAGCGTCACCCTGGAGGGCACCCACGGCGAAAAGCCCGCGAGTGCGGAGTCGTTCGGCGCGTCCTTCCCCAACGGCCTGCGATACGGCGCGGCGGTCACGGCGTACGGCAGCGGCGGCCGGGTCCGTGTCAACGGCACTCGCGTCGACTTCTCCGGCTGCAAGGACCTCACGGTGGTGGTCAGCGGCGGCACCAACTACGCGCCCGACGCCGACCGTGGCTACCGCGACCCCACCCTCGACCCCGAGAAGCTGGCCCGTACGAAGGTGCTCGCCGCCGCCCGCTACTCGGCGGACACTCTGCGGCGTACCCATATCGCCGACTACCGCCGCCTGTACGAGCGGTTCACCCTCTCGCTCGGCACCTCCACGGACGCCCAGCGCTCCCTGGACACCTGGAAGCGCCTCACCGCACGTGCCCGGGACGGTGTGCCCGACCCCGAACTCGAGGCGGCCTACCTCCAGTTCAGCCGATACCTCATGATCTCCGGCTCGCGCGACAGCCTTCCCCTGAACCTCCAGGGCCTGTGGCTGGACGGCAACGACCCGGACTGGATGGCCGACTACCACACCGACGTCAACCTCCAGATGAACTACTGGATGGCCGACCGCGCGGGGCTGTCCTCGTGCTTCGACGCCTTCGCCGACTACTGCCTCGCCCAGCTCCCGTCCTGGGCCAAGCTCACCCACGACCTCTTCAACGACCCGCGCAACCGCTACCGCAACTCCACCGGAAAGGTCGCCGGCTGGACCGTCGCCTTCTCCACCAACATCCACGGCGGAAGCGGGTGGTGGTGGCATCCCGCGAGCAACGCCTGGCTGAGCAACAGCCTGTACGAGCACTACGAGTACACCCAGTCGCGGGCGTACCTGGCGAAGATCTACCCGCTGCTCAAGGGCGCCTGTGAGTTCTGGGAGGCGCGGCTGCTCACCACCACCCTCCCCGGCACCTCCAGGGAGGTGCTGATCGACGACAAGGACTGGTCGCCCGAACACGGCCCGCAGGACGCCAAGGGCATCACCTACGCCCAGGAGCTGGTGTGGGCGCTGTTCGGCAACTTCGCCGCCGCGGCCGCCGAGCTGAAGCAGGACACCGCCTACGCGGACACGATCGCCTCGCTGCGGAAGAAGCTGTACCTGCCGGAGGTGAGCCCGAAGACCGGCTGGCTCCAGGAGTGGATGTCCCCCGACAACCTCGGGGAGACCACCCACCGCCATCTGTCCCCGCTGATCGGCCTGTTCCCCGGCGACCGCATCCGCCCCGACGGCTCCACTCCCCAGGAGATCGTGGACGGGGCCACCGCCCTGCTCACCGCGCGCGGCATGAACAGCTTCGGCTGGGCCAACGCCTGGCGGGCCGCGTGCTGGGCGCGACTGAAGGACGCCGACACGGCGTACCAGCTCGTGGCCAACAACCTCCGCCCCTCCAGCGACGGCAGCAACGGCACCGCGTTCAACCTCTTCGACATCTACGAGGTGGAGAAGGGCCGTGGCATCTTCCAGATCGACGCCAACTTCGGCACCCCGGCCGCCATGAGCGAGATGCTGCTGTACTCCCGCCCCGGCCACCTGGAACTGCTCCCCGCCCTGCCCGACGCCTGGGCCGCGTCCGGCTCGGTCACGGGACTGGCCGCGCGGGGCGGATTCGTCGTCGATCTGCGCTGGGACCAGGGGGTGCCGACGTCGGTCCGGATCCACAGCGTCGGCGGCCGGACCACGACGGTGGCCCATGGCGCCACCTCCCGCACGGTCCGCCTGGAGCCCGGCGGGTCCGTCACGCTGAAGGGGTTCGCCCGATGACGGCTCGCCGCGCCGCCGTCGGTGGCCTGGGTGTCGTACTGCTCGCGGCCGCCGCGCTGCACGCCACACCCGCCGCGGCGGCGGGCGGCCGACACGACGTCGTCACCTGGGCGGCGAGCGCGGATCGCGTAGGAGACGGGACGCCCGACCGCGGCTATCGAATGGTCGTGCACACCAGCGTCGGCGGAAGCGATCTGCGCATCCGCCTCTCCAACGCCTTCGGCGACCGGCCGCTGATTCTCGACAGCGTGTACGTCGGCGTCCAGAAGTCGGGCGCCGAGCTGAAGCGGGGCAGCAACCGGCGGTTGACCTTCGGCGGCGGGCACACCGTCACCATCCCGGCGGGCGAGGTGGTGCTCAGCGACCCCCTGCCCGGCAGTCTGCCCGCCGCCACCAACCTGGTCGTCAGCCTCCACACCCCCGACGCGGCCGGTCCGGCGACGGGCCACGGGATGGCGATGCAGACCTCGTACACGACGCAGGGCGATCACACGGGGGAGGAGAGCGCCGCGCACTGGACGGACACCACCGGCGCCTGGTTCTACCTCGACGCCGCCACCGTCCGGACAACCGCCACGACCGGTGCCGTGGCCGCGCTCGGCGACTCCATCACCGACGGCTGGCAGTCCACCACCGACCTCAACCGCCGCTGGCCCGACTACCTCGCGCGCCGGTTGCGGCAGGCTGCCACCGACGTCAAGGGAGTGGCGAACGAGGGGATCTCCGGCAACAAGGTCCTCGCCGACGGCGCCGGGCAGAGCGCCCTGAACCGTCTCGACCGGGATGTCCTGTCCCTCCCGGGCGTGCGGACCGTGTTCCTCTTCGAGGGTGTCAATGACATCAAGGCGCACACCGGCGTCACCGCCGCGGACATGATCGCCGGTTACCGCCGGATCATCGAGCGGGCGCACGCGGCCGGCATGTGCGTGGTCGGCGCCACCGTGGGGCCCTTCAAGGGCTGGAGCGAATGGGACGCTGCCGCCGAGCGGGTGCGCCAGGAGGTCAACGCCTTCGTCCGCGGCAGCGGCGAGTTCGACGCGGTGACCGACTTCGACCGGGCCCTGCGCAGCCCCTACGACCCCGAGCGCATCCTGCCGTTCTTCGACAACGGCGACCATCTGCACCCCAATGACAAGGGGATGCAGGCGCTGGCCGATGCCATCGACCTCACGGCACTCGACTGCGCCGACGGCCCCTGAGACCCGTTCGACCCGCCGGGCCCGGTGTGCCGGGCCCGGCGGTCAGATGGCGCGGCGACCGCGCCCGGGTGGCCGCTGCTGCCGGCGCCACAAGACCGCCCCGCGCCGGGCGCCTGTCTCACTGCTCGCCCGGGCGGCGGGCCGGAGGCGGCGGGGGCAGGACCGCGCCCGAGGTGAAGCGGCTGGGCCGGAAGTCCTTCAGCAGGGGGGATACGTTGCCGTAGAGCTCGTCCGCGACCAGGCGGCCGAGCAGTGGGGCCAGGGTGATGCCGCTGTGGGTCGCCACCACATAGAAGGGAACGCCGGTGGCGGGGTAGCCCGCCACCGTGAAGCCGTCGCCCGGCATGGCGCGCTGACCGACCCGGACCTTCTCCACGACGGTGCCCTCGGTGGCGTTCAGCACCTCGGGCAGACGGGCCAGCATTTCGGAGGCGATCTCGCCATCAGGCGGGTACGGCTTGGCGGGGTCGGCGGACGCGTCCAGGTCCAGGGCCTGGAGCAGCAGCCGACCGCCGCCGTCCGGGCGTACGTTGAGCCGTGGGCCGGTCAGGACGCGGGACAGACGCGCGGGCGCCGGTGCGGTGGTGGCGAGGAAGCCGACCGTCGCCGAGCCCGCGAGATCCGGGTCCGCCATGGGGACGTGCGCACCGGCCAGTGCGGCCACTTCCCGCGTCCACCGGCCCGCGCAGCTCACCACCGTGTCCGCCGGGTGCCGGCCGCCGTCGGCGCAGATCACCGTGGCTCCGGTCGGGCCGTGTTCGATCGCGGTCACCCTGGCGCCGCCGACCACCGTCGCGCCACGGTCCCTGGCCGCGCCCAGCAGCCGGGACAGCAGCAGCACGGGCAGGGTGTACGCCTCCTCGGGGAAGAAGGCGAACACGGCGTGGGACGGGGCCGGCGCGAGGTCCGGCTCCAGCTCCCGGGCCTGTTCCGCGGTGATCCACTCAGCCGGGTAGTCCCTGGCCTTCAGCCGTGCCACCCGCCCGGCCAGCACCTCCTTGTGGCGGTCCGTCACCGCCCACTCCAGGTTTCCGGCGGGGAAGAACCACGGCGCGCCGTCCCCGGCCAACTCGTAGTGTGCGCGGATACCGGCGTGGTTGAGCGTGAAGTACGGCTCCGGCTCCTTGTTCGCGCTGTTGATCCAGGCGAACGAGTTCGCGGTGGTGCCCGCTCCGGGGTGATCGGCCTCCAGCACGGTGACCCGGGCGCCACGCGCGGCCAGCTCCGCCGCCACCGCCGCGCCCACCACTCCGGCTCCGATGACCACAACTCGCACGGGAATCCTCCTTGGCACGAAGGTCAGTTCTCGGGATCGGCCCCGAACAGATGCGCGACGCCGACGACGCGCTCGATGATGACGACGGCCACCGCGGCGAAGAGCACCATCACGGTGCCGACGGCGGTCACGGTCGGGTCGTAGTTGTACTGGAGGTAGTTGAAGATCCGCACCGGCAGGGTCTGCATGTCCGTGGTCACCACGAACAGCGCGATCGTCAGGTCGTCGAAGGACGTGATCAGGGCGAAGAACGCCCCTGCGATCAGCGGTCCGCGCACGGCGGGCAGCGTCACATGCCAGAACACCTGCGGAGCCTTCGCGCCCAGCCCGGCGGCGGCCAGTTCCGCCGACCGGTCGAGCCCGGCGAGCCCGGCCAGCACCAGGCGCACGGTGTACGGGACGGTCAGCACCAGATGCGCCAGCAGCAGGGTGAGCGGGCTGGATGCCATGCCGAGCTGGGCGTACCACTGGAGCAGCCCGATGCCGAGCACGATCGTCGGCACGGCGAACGCACTCGAGAACAGCCTGTCCAGCACCGATTTCCCCGGGAACGGATAGCGGTGGATGGCCAGCCCCGCCGCGAGCCCGAGCGCCGTGGACACCACGGCCGCTCCCGCCGCCACGCCGATGCTGAGCAGGAACGAGTCCAGGAACTCGGGGCGGTTCAGCAGCTCCGCGTACCAGTGCAGGGTGAGTCCCTTGGGCGGGAAGGTGATATAGCTGGTCGTGGTGAGCGAGGAGGCGATGGTCACCAGCACGGGGGCCAGCAGGAACAGGCCGACGAGCGCGGCGAACACGGCTCCGAGCAGGCGCCTCGCGCGCCCGCCCACGCCCGTGGCGATCGGCTTGCCCGCGGCCTTGCTCGTCGCCGTCGACCCTTCGGCTTCCGTTGCCGTGGTCACGCGAACACCTCCTTGCCGCCACGCCCGCGCAGCAGCCGGGCGTACACGGCCGTCAGAATCGTTGTCACCACGATCAGGACGAAGCCGATCGCCGCCGCGTACGGCCAGTTCAGGTTGGACGTCGCCTCGGTGTAGACGAAGTACGGCATCAGCTTCACCGTGGGCCCGCCCAGAATCGCCGGGGTGACGAAGCTGGAGACGGTCAGACTGAACACGATCAGCGAACCGGCGAGCATTCCCGGCAAGGACAGCGGGACGGTGATCCGCCAGAAGCACGTCCAGCCGCTCGCCCCCAGGCCCTTGGCCGCGGGCGTGAGGGCCGGGTCGATCCGGTCCAGGCTGCCCATCAGCGGCAGCACCATGTACGCGAGCATCACATGCACCATGCCGACCACGACCGCGGTGTCGTTGTACAGCATCTTCGGCGCGTCCAGACCCAGGGCGTGGAACCCGTCCGCGATCGGCCCCTTCGGCCCGAGCAGCACCAGCCATCCGTACGCCCTGGTCACCATGGAGATGAGCAGCGGTGACAGCAGCACGAGGGAGAGGTAGTTGCGTGCCCTGGGGGAGCGTCCGCGCAGATAGACGGCGAACGGGTAGCCCACGACGAGGCAGCCGAGGGTGGTCAGCGCGCCGATCCACAAGGTGTGCCACAGCACGTCCCGGTAGAACGAATCCCCCAGGAACCGCGTGTAGTTGTGCAGTGTGGGATCGCCCGCCTGGGTGCGGAAGCTGTTGTACACCAGCATGAACAGCGGTGCGATGAAGAGCAGGGCGAGCACGGCGATGGCGGGGGAGGCCAGCAGCAGACCGGTACGCCACGGGCCGCGCCTCTTGACCGGCCGGGAATCCCCCGGCGCCGGCGCCGAGCCGTCGGGCCTCAGGGCCGGGCCGTCAGCGACGCGTGCTGTGGCTGCCATGCGCAGATCACCTCCTCGCCCAGCCCGGGCACCTCGGAACCGAACGGCAGCGTGGCCTCGACACGTCCCGCGGCCGTGGCCACGACGCAACGGACCCGGGTGCCGAGGAAACGGGTGGCCTCGACGGTGCCGGGAAGCCCCGGCTCCGCCGCCGTACGGGTGGATGTGCTCGCCGAGCGGACCTTCCCGGGCATGGCTTCGGGTATGGCCAGCACCCGTACGGCCTCCGGCCGCACATAGAGCCGTACCGCCTCGCCGTCGCCCGGCGCGGTGCCCATCGGTGTCGCCGTGACGAGATGGGCGTCACCGATCCGGCAGCGGTGCCCATCGGCGGCCGCCCCCGCCGCGATCCCGTCGAGCACATTGACCTCGCCGACGAACTGCGCCACGAAGTCCGTGGCCGGACGCAGATACACGGTCTCGGGGACGTCCAGCTGATGGATCGCCCCCTCGGCCATCACCGCGATCCGGTCCGACACCGCGAGCGCCTCGTCCTGATCGTGGGTTACCAGGACCGTGGTGGTGCCCACCCGGCGCTGGAGGGCGGCGACCTCCTCGCGCAGACGCACCCTGAGCTGGGCGTCGAGATTGGAGAACGGCTCGTCGAGCAGCAGCAGATCGGGCTCCACGATCAGCGCCCTGGCCAGGGCCGTGCGCTGGCGCTGCCCGCCGGAGAGCTGGCGCGGATAGCGCTCGCCCATGCCGTCGAGCCCCACCAGCTCCAGGGCCTCGGCCGCCCTGCGCCTGCGCCGGGCCGCCCCGACCTTGCGCATCCGCAGGCCGAACGCGATGTTCTCCGCCACCGTCATATGGGGGAAGAGGGCGTACGACTGGAACACCATGCCCATGGCCCGCCGGTTCGCCGGGAGCCGGGTGATGTCGCGGCCGTCCACCTCCACCACGCCGGAGTCGGGCAGCAGATGGCCCGCCACCATGTTCAGTGTGGTGCTCTTGCCGCACCCCGACGGACCGAGCAGGGTGAGGAACTCCCCGGGCTCCATCGTCAGGTCGATGCCACGGACGACCTCCTTGCCGCCGAGGGTCTTGTGGATCCCCTTGAGGACCAGCCGCCCGCGGGTGCTTCCCGCCCGGGTGGCGGTGTCCGCTCCGGTCGGCGCGCTCTCCTTGCCCACGGTGTCCGTCCCCGCGGTCACTTGCTCTCCACCTGCTTGTTCCACTTGTCGGTCCAGGCGGAGCGGTTCTTGTTGATGGTCTTCCAGTCGAGCTTCAGCAGGGAGTCCACCTTGTCGGTGCTGACGACCTTGTTCTTCAGGGCGGGGTCCTCCTTGACACCCTGGACCACCGAGCCGTCGTAGGTCGCCTTGGCGAGCGCCCGCTGGACGGACGGCTCCAGCAGATGCGCCACGAACTTCTGGGCCAGCTCCTCATGCGGGGCCTTCTTGACCACGTTCGCCGTGGTCACCAGGCCGATCGCACCGTCCTTGGGGTAGACGAACTCGATCGGGAAGTCCTTCTCCGCCAGCGTCGAGGTGCGCGACACCCCCCACACCGAGGCGGCGGCCTGGCCCTGGAGGAAGTAGTTGGACACATCGGCGGTGGTGTCGAACGTCGCCGCGTTCTTGGCGATCTTCTTGACCGCCGTGAGACCGGGGTCGACATCCTTCTCCGAGCCGCCGTTCGCCTTGGACGCGCCGACCAGCAGTCCCACCCCATAGGTGTTGGTGATCGAGGGGAGGACCACCTTGTCCTTCAGCTTGGGGTTGGCCAGATCCTCCCAGGTGGTGGGCTTGGGGATGCCATGATCCTCGAACCACTCGGGGTTGTAGGCGATGCCCGTGGCCGTCAGCCCGAACCCCACCCCCGAGTCGTTCTCCATCCGGGCGATCTTCACCACGTCGTCCACCGGCACCACCTTGGTGTCGATCGACGCGAGCAGCCCCGCCTCCAGCGCCTGCGCCTGGGGGCCGTCGTCCACCAGCGCCACGTCGATCTGCGGATTGGCGCGCTGCGCCTTGAGCTTGGCGACGGTGTCGGTGGAGGAGCCGGGGATGTAGGTGACCTTGCAGCCGCAGCTCTTCTCGAACGCGGGCAGGACCGAGTCGCGGAACGCCGTCTCGAATGAGCCGCCGTAGCCGGCCACTACCAGGGCGCCTCCCTTGCCGCCACCGGCAGAGGGGCTGGGGGCGCCGCAGC
>NZ_JAAAYH010000317.1:0-10740 GCF_018035285.1 Streptomyces sp. MK37H
GCCGGTGGGCGGCTATGGCTTCGGTGAAGGCTTGGGTGAATTCCTCGCTTGCCGTGCCCGTCGTGGCGTCCGTGACGACGCCGCGGTCGGTGCAGACGTGGCCGTGGCCGGAGGCGATGTGGAGGCCCTCCGGGTCGAGGGAGGAGAGGATGCCGACGCCGGAGCCCAGGGCGCCGATGGGCTTGCCGTGGCGGTAGGCGTCGCGGACGAAGCGCATGGCCTCGCTGTCGGAGGCCAGGCCGGGGGTGCCGACGGGGCCGCCAGGGAGGAGGACGGCGTCGTAGAGGACGGAGGCGACCGTGGGGAGGGCGCGGTCCACCGCGTAGCCGTTGCCGTCGGCGCCGAGCACCTTGCCGTCGTGCGGGGCGAGGGCCTCGACGATGGCGCCCTGGGCGGTGAGCGCCTCCTGGGCCTGGGTGAGCTGGCCGGTGTCCACGCCGTCCATGACCAGTACCGCGATCTGGCGGGTGCGGATGGAGCCGTCGCCCCGGAGGTTGTCCAAGCTCAGCGCGGGCGAGGCCTGCGGCTTGTGGTTGTTGGCGCCGGGTTCCGGCATGGCCACGCCGATGCCCTGGGCCACCTGCGAGGCAAGGTCGTAGTCGACCTGGGCCAGTTGCTCGACCGTGCGCTCCCGCACATGCACCGCGCCGACCTTGCCCAGCTCGAAGCGGAAGGCGTCCACGATATGGCGCCTCTCCCAGTCGCTCATGCTGTTCCAGAACAGCGCGGCCTGGCTGTAGAAGTCCTTGAAGGACTCGCTCCGCTTGCGGATCTTGTGGCCCTCAACCCGCTCCGCGTAGTGGGAGAAGGCGTAGCCGTCCGCCCCCGCGAGGGCCGGGCAGCCCCCGCCGAGCGAGTTGGGGGAGTAGTTCGTCCCCTTGTGGAGCATGCTCTGGTGGTAGCCGTCCCGCTGGTTGGTCCGGGCCGGGGTGACCGGCTGGTTGACCGGGAGCTGCGAGAAGTTGGGCCCGCCCAGCCGGATCAGCTGGGTGTCCAGATACGAGAAGTTGCGGGCCTGCAGCAGCGGGTCATTGGTGAAGTCGATGCCGGGGACCACGTTCGCGGTGTGGAAGGCCACCTGCTCGGTCTCCGCGAAGAAGTTGTCCGGGTTGCGGTTCAGGACCATGTGGCCGATCGGCCGCACCGGCACCTGCTCCTCCGGAATGATCTTCGTGGCGTCGAGCAGATCGACGTCGAAGTTGAACTCGTCCTCCTCCGGGATCAGCTGCACCCCCAGCTCGTACTCGGGGTACTGACCCGCCTCGATCGCCTCCCACAGATCGCGCCGGTTGAAGTCCGGGTCGCGGCCCTGGCACTCCTGCGCCTCGTCCCACACCAGCGAGTGGACGCCCAGCTTCGGCTTCCAGTGGAACTTCACAAAGGTGCCGCGGCCCTGGGCGTCCACAAAGCGGAAGGTGTGGACCCCGAAGCCCTGCATCATCCGGTAGCTGCGCGGAATCGCCCGGTCCGACATCAGCCACATCATCATGTGCATGGTCTCGGGCTGGAGCGAGACGAAGTCCCACAGGGTGTCATGGGCGGAGGCGCCGGTCGGGATGTCGTTCTGCGGCTCCGGCTTGAGCGCGTGCACGAAGTCGGGGAACTTGATCCCGTCCTGGATGAAGAAGACCGGCATGTTGTTGCCGACCAGGTCGTAGTTGCCCTCCGAGGTGTAGAACTTCGTCGCGAAGCCCCGCACGTCCCGCACCGTGTCCGCCGAGCCCCGGGGCCCCTGCACGGTGGAGAACCGCACGAAGACCGGGGTGCGCACGGACGGGTCCTGGAGGAAGGCGGCGCGGGTGAACTCCGCGCAGGACTCGTACGGCTCGAAATAGCCGTACGCGCCCGCGCCCCGCGCGTGCACCACCCGCTCCGGGATGCGCTCATGGTCGAAATGGGTCAGCTTCTCGCGGAAGTGGAAGTCCTCCATCAGGGTCGGGCCGCGCTCGCCCACGGTGAGGGAGTCATCGGTGTGGTCGACGGCCACGCCCTGGTCGGTGGTCAGCGGTCCTTCGGCGGGGTCGGGCGCGCGGTACATATCGCGCTGCCGCTCCTTGCGGTCCTCCGTCATCGTGCCGATCCCTTCGTCGTCTTCGCGAACTCCTCCAGGAACGCCTCGCGGAACGCCTTGAGATCATCCGGCTTACGGCTGGTGATCAGGGCGTTGGGCCCGCCGGTGCAGACCTTGACCTGCTCGTCCACCCAGGTTCCGCCGGCGTTGGTGATGTCGGTGCGCAGACTCGGCCAGGAGGTCAGGGTGCGGTCGCGTACGACATCGGCCTCCACCAGCGTCCAGGGGGCGTGGCAGATCGCGGCCACCGGCTTGCCCGCGTCGAAGAAGCCCTTGGCGAAGGCGACGGCCTTGCCGTCCAGGCGCAGGAAGTCGGGGTTGGCCACCCCACCGGGCAGCACCAGGGCGTCGTACTCCTCGACCGTCGCGTCCTTCACGACCTGGTCGACCTCGAAGGTGTCCGCCTTGTCGAGGTGGTTGAACGCCTGGATACGGCCGGGCTTGGTGGACACCAGACGGGGGGTGCCCCCGGCGTCCCGGACCGCCTGCCAGGGGTCGGTCAGCTCGACCTGTTCCACGCCTTCCGGGGCGACGAGAAAGGCGACCTTCATTGCAGCTCACGTCCTTCCGGTCTCTTCCGGTCCGGTATCGCGTCCGTCCGGTGCGGCGGGTAGCCAGCGCGGACGGGGTCGAAACGGGAACATCAGGTGCGTCAGGCGTCGTCCGACGTCTTCTTCCGGTGCGGCAGGAACTCCTGCACCTTGGCCTTCAGGCCCTGGCGGACCATGCCCGCGCGGTCCGGGTCGCCCTTGATGATCGACTCGGCCGTGGCCTCCATCTGCTCCCAGGTGGCGTGCGGCGGGATCGGGGGGACGTCCGGGTCGGTGAGGAACTCCACGACCGCCGGGCCGTCCGCGCTCAGCACCTCGCGCCACGCCCGCTCGACCTGCTCGGGCTTCTCCACCCGGATGCCGGTCATGCCGAGCGATTCGGCGAACCGCGCGTAGGAGACATCGGGGATCGTCTGCGAGGGCGGGAACTGCGGAGCCCCGCCCATGGCGCGCATCTCCCAGGTGACCTGGTTGAGGTCCTGGTTGTTCCAGACGGCGATCACCAGCCGGGGGTCCTCCCACAACTGGCGGTACTTGGCCACGGTGATCAGCTCCGCCAGGCCGTTCATCTGCATCGCGCCGTCCCCGACCAGCGCCACCGCCGGCCGGTCCGGACGGGCGAACTTGGCGCCGATCGCGTACGGCACCCCGCAGCCCATCGTGGCCAGGGTGCCCGACAGCGAGCCGCGCATCTCGCCGCGCATCCGCAGATGGCGGGCGTACCAGTTGGCGACGGAGCCGGAGTCGCAGGTGACGATGGCGTCGGAGGGCAGCAGCGGGTCCAGGCAGTGGGCCACGTACTCGGGGTTGATCGGGTCGGCGGACACCTCCGCGCGGGCGCCCATCACCTCGCGCCAGCGCCGTACGCCCGCGACGATCTCCTCCTGCCAGTCCCGCGCCTCCTTGCGCTCCAGCAGCGGCAGCAGCCGCAGCAGGGTCTCGCGCGCGTCACCGACCAGATTGACCTCGTACGGATAGCGCATCCCGATCATGTGCGGATCGAGATCGATCTGGACCCCGCGCGCCTTGCCGAACTCCGGCAGGAACTGGCTGTACGGAAAGCTGGAGCCGATGGTCAGCAGGGTGTCGCAGTCCCGCATCAGCTCGTACGAGGGCCGGGTGCCCAGCAGCCCGGTGGCCCCGGTGACATAGGGCAGTTCATCGCTGAGCACATCCAGGCCGAGCAGCGCCTTGGCGACCCCGGCGCCGAGGGTCTCGGCGGCCCGCTGGACCTCCTTGCGTGCCCCGGCGGCGCCCTGGCCGACCAGGATCGCCACCCGCTCGCCCGCGTTCAGCACCTCCGCGGCCCGCTCCACCGCGCTTTTGGAGGGCACCGCGGACCAGCCGCTGCGGTCCAGGCTGGAGGGCACCATCTTGAACTCATGGGTGGGCGCGGAGTAGTCGAGCTCCTGCACATCCGCCGGGATGATCACGGCGGTGGGGGCGCGGCGGGCGTAGGCGGTGCGGATGGCCCGGTCCAGGACGTTGGGCAGCTGCTCGGGGACGGTGACCGTCTCCAGGAAGTCGGAGGCCACGTCCTTGAAGAGGCTGTGCAGATCCACCTCCTGCTGGTACGAGCCGCCCATCGCGCTGCGGTGGGTCTGGCCGACCAGGGCCACCACCGGGACGTGGTCCAGCTTGGCGTCGTACAGCCCGTTCAGCAGATGGATCGCGCCGGGTCCCGAGGTCGCCGCGCAGACGCCGAGGCGGCCGCTGAACTTGGCGTAGCCGACGGCCTGGAACGCGGCCATCTCCTCGTGCCGGGCCTGGACGAACCGGGGCTCGTTCTCGGCTCGCCCCCATGCGGCGAGCAGGCCGTTGATTCCGTCCCCCGGGTAGCCGAACACATGCTCGACACCCCACTCCGACAGTCGGGCGAGGATGTAGTCGGCCACTTTCTTGGTCATGGTGGTTCATCGCTCCTCTCGGCGATCGCTCTTCCCGGTGATCGCTGTCAACCGGCCACCTGCGGCAGCACCTTGGTGCGGTAGAAGTCGAAGAAGCCGCGCTGGTCGGGGCCGATCTGATTGACGTAGACGGTGTCGAACCCGGCCTCCGCGTACGCGTTCAGCGCGGCCACATGCGCCTCCGCGTCATCCCCGCAGACCACTGCCTCGGCGATTCGCTCGGGGGTGACGAGCTGGGCGGCCTGCTCGAACTGGCCCGGGGTGGTCAGCGTCGACAGCACCTCACCGGGCAGCCCCTCGGTCGGCCACAGCCGGTGGGCGGTGCGCAGGGCCTCGTCGGAATCCGGGCCGTAGCACACCTTCAGGCCGCCATGGGCCGGTTTGCTGTTGCCCCCGGCGCCGCTGCCGCGCCGGAACCGCGCCACCAGCTCCGCGTCCGGGATCATGGTGATGAAGCCGTCGCCGACCCGTCCGGCCAGCGCGGCGGCGGCCGATCCGAAGGCCGCTATGTCGATGGGCACCGGCTCCTCGGGCACCGTGTACAGCCGGGCGTTCTCCACCGTGTAGTGCTTGCCGTGATGGGTGACGCGGCGCCCCTCGAACAGCTGGCGCATCACCATCACGGCCTCCTCCAGCATCTCCAGCCGGATCGGCGCGGGCGGCCAGCGGTCGCCCAGTACATGCTCGTTCAGCGCCTCGCCGCTGCCCACGCCCAGCCGGAAGCGGCCCTCCAGCTGCACCGCGCTGGTCGCGGCGGCCTGGGCCACGATGGCGGGGTGGATACGGATGGTGGGGCAGGTCACCGCGGTCTGCACGGGCAGGCTGGTGGCCTGCGCGAGGGCGCCGATCACCGACCAGACGAACGAGCTCTGGCCTTGGGCGTCGTTCCAGGGGTGGTAGTGGTCCGAGATCCACAGATGACTGAATCCTGCCTGCTCCGCCATCCGGGCCTGCTCGACAAGGTCCGCGGGCCCGTGTTCTTCCGCGGCCAGGAAATAGCCGTACTCGGTCATGGGGCCTCCTCGAGCGCGGATTCCGGCAGATGCGACGGGTAACCGGGGCCCGGGGAAGGAAACCTCGTTTGATCCGGCCCAGGACGGGCACGCGCCCTGTGCTTCGGACCGGAGGCACGCCACGGGAGCGGCCCGGCCGCCAGAGGCGTGACCACCGGATCACCCTTTTGTTGGATTTTGTCCCCGTGGTGAGACCGACGACAGCTCAAGGGAGTTACGGCGTATGACGTCCGTACGAGTACATCCCCGAGCACACCCCAGGCATCCGCACGACGACGCCCCCGACACCTCCGGCGAGTTCCGCCGGATCCAGAGCCGGATCGCCGATCGGCTCGGCATCTCCCAGATGCGGGTCTCCCGCCTGCTCAGCGGCACCTGCGCCCGTCTGGGCAGGCAGGCAGGCTCCGGTGCCGCCTGAGCGGGGGCCGCGGGTGGCTCACGCCCCGGGGGCCGGGGCGCGCTCGGCCGTGCGCGCCATGGCCAGGGCGACATGGCGGGAGATCCGGTCCGCCACCCCCGCCTCCGCCATCTCGAAGGCACCGCGCCCGCCCGTACGGAAGAGCGTGAGCGCCCCCAGGACCGGGCCCGCGCCGGCGCGCAGGGGTATGCACAGCAGCGAGGTGACCTCCTCCCGCACCAGCACCGGAGCGCCCGTCGCGTCCCGGCCGAAGGCGTCGGCATCGACCGGGCTCACCCGCAGCGCGGAGGCCCCGTCGTACAGCGCGTCCACCACCAGGGGGCAGTCGGCCGGATCCTGCTCGGCCAGGGACGCCGTACGGTCGTCCGCCGCGTCCTGCGGGCCGAGCGCCACGACCCGGCGCGGGTTGCCGGGACCGTCCTCCGGGGCCAGGTCGGCGATCACCCAGTCCGCGAACCGGCCGTGCAGCACCTCAGCGGCCGCCGCCAGCACCGCCTCCGGACCGCCCCCGGCCGGGGCCACCCTCAGCAGCGCCGCCGCCATGTCGTCCACCAGGTCCAGCAGCTCGGCATGGCGGGACACCTCGCCCAGATCCGGCCGCGACTCCTGGGCCCACGCCCCGGCCACTCCCCCGTCCGCCACCGGGCCGGCCACCCCGGGCTGGAACGCCGCCAGCACCGCCGGATGCGGCTCGCCCGGCGGCCGCAGCGCGGCCAGGGTCACCCGCACCTCACCGTGGATGGGCGGCTGCGACAGCCACACCGTCAGGCTGCGGTCGCCCTCGCCGCGCGCGACCGCGGCGACCTGCGAGCGCAGCGCCGCCTGCCCGTCGCGCCGGAGCGCGGCGGTGAGCGGGCGACCGGTGGCGTATCCGGCCCGGGTGTGGAACAACTGGGTGGCGGTGAAGTTCATGCGCCGCACGACGGCATCGCGGTCCAGCAGCACCGTAGCGATCGGCAGCCGCTGGAACAGCGCCCGCAGCAGCTGCTGCTCCTGCGGGTCGCCCCGGACGCCGCCGGGGCTCCGGGACGAGGCGGCCGTCAGCTCCTCGTACCGTGGCCACAGCACGTCCACCACATGCTGGAGCTCGAAAAGAGCGGCGTCCAGCAGGGACAGCCGCTCCTGCGAGGGCAGCGCCCGCGCGGTCCGCAACTCGTCCACCCGTCTGCGGAAGTCTTTGAGCTCCGCACCAAACTCCTGCTCCCCTGGCATGGGCACACCGTAGCCTGCCCGGACGCGGAGGGCCGTATGGGCGATGTTTTCCACTCGAGGATGCGGAGAAGCGAAAAATCAGAGGCCCTGGAAGGACGGGGCCGGACAGCACATCGCACCGGAGCGAAAGGAGTGGACCCGGTGACGCCCGACCGTAGGCACCTTCACGCGCCCCGCCAGACCGACGCACCCTCCCTCGGGCGCGGTCTGGTCGAACTGGCGGAGCAGGCCGCCGCGGGCACACCCGAGAGCTGCGGGGCCACCGCCACCGCCGTGCTGGCCGAGGAGCCATCGGGCGCCATGGACGTGGACGCCGACCGGACCACGGCGGCCACCCACCCCGATCTGTCCGCGCTGGTGTCGGTTCAGCTTCGGGCGGGGGAGGGCCCGATCCTCGCGGCGCTGGACACCGGCCGTCCGGCGGGCGCCGACGATCTGCTCCACGACGACCGCTGGCCGCGCTACCGGGCCCGGGCGCTGGACGCGGGCGTACGGTCCTCCGCCACCCTGCCCTTCGCCTGCGACGGGCTCACCGTGACCGTCTCGGTCTACGGGCTGCGCCCGGGCCCCCTGAGGAAGGCCGCCCAGGGCACCACCGGGCTGCTCGGCGACCTGGCCACCGAGAGCATGGCCCGGGACCGGCTCTATCGCGCCGCCCTGGTCCAGGTCGACCAGCTGGACACGGCGCTGCGCAGCCGGCCGGTGGTGGACCAGGCGTGCGGAATCGTCATGTACGTCCTGGGCTGCGACCCGGACCAGGCGTTCGACCTGCTGCGCCGGCTCTCCCAGCGGACCAACCGCAAGCTGGCGGAGCTCGCCGAGACCGTGGTGCGCACCCGCGGCCGCGGCCTGGAGCGGAACCTCATCGCGTTCGGCCGGTCAGCTGCTCCCGGACCCGATCGGCCAGCGTCCGCCCGGGCCCGGGACCTTCCGGGCTGACCGGGGGCGCCCCTCGCACCGCGGCCGCCGCCTCGCCGACCCGCAGGCCCAGCGCCATCCGCTCCTCGGGGGTGAGCCGCTCCCGCAGCTCGGGGAAGACCAGGTCCTCCTCGCCGCGGATATGCATGGACACCACGTCCATCAGCTCCCGGACCAGCGGGTCGAACCGCCGGTCCCGGGGGTCCACGGCGTCCAGGTCGGACAGGATCCGCTCGGCCTCGGTCAGCTCCTCGATCTCCTCGTCGGCGATCCGGTCGCCGTTCGGCAGCGCCTTGCGGACCGTGGGGTACAGATGGACCTCCTCGGCCACGGAGTGCCGCACCACCGCCACCGTCATCCGGTCGACCAGCTGCCGCCGCAGCTCCGGGTCGGTGGTGGTGCGGTACACCTCGAAGAGGTCGCGCACCGCGCGGTGGTCCGCGGTGAGCAGGTCCACCACATCGTGTTGTTCCGGCATCGCTGTCATGGCGCCCGGGTCCCCCGGCCCCCTTTCGCGAAACGGCGCCGGAGATCTGCGAAGGTGGACATACGTGGGCGGTGACCCGCCGGACACGGGCGGAGGTGTGGACGGAATGCAGCGGCAGTGGACCGCCCCGGCACCGGCGGACGGGGACGACGGCGGACTGCCGGTCCTCCCGGAGCTGCTCGACAGCTTCGTCGCAGTGGCCGGCCACACCGCGCCGGAGCCGGTCGGTGGCTCGGCCGGGCTGCGCTCGGCGGCCTGCGGCTACTGGTCGCGGCGCGGGCTGTGGACCGACCCGGAGCATGTCGTGGTCGCCCCCGGCGCCGAGCCGCTGCTGCTGGCGCTGCTCGCCTCGGTCCCCGGCGGCGATGTGCTGCTGCCCCGCCCCTGCGCCGCCTGGTACGCGCCGCTGGTGCGGCTGGTGGACCGGCGCGCCCACCACGCGCCCGTCCCGGCCGAATGCGGTGGGCTGCCCGATCCGTTCGCGCTGCTGGAGATCGTCCGCAGGATCCGCGCCGAGGGCGGGGTGCCCCGGGTCCTGCTGCTGTCGGCGGCCGACGACCCCACCGGCACCGTGGCCCCGCCCGAGCTGCTGCACGAGGTGTGCGAGGCGGCCGTGGCCGAGGGGCTGCTGATCATCAGCGACGAGACCTGGCGGGACACCGTCCACCATCCGCAGGGCACGGTGCTGCTCAGCCCCGCCGAGATGTCCCCCGAGAACGTGATCGTGCTCTCCGATCTGGCGGGCGCCTTCACCCCGGCGGGCTGGCCCGCCGCGATCGCCCGTTTCCCGGCCACCGCGCGCGGGGCGGAGCTGCGCGGCCGGGTGCTGTCGCTGCTCACCGCCGTACGCTCCGGGCTGCCCGCGCCCATCGCGGCGGCCGCCGCGTACGCCCTCGACGAGCCCGAACCGGTACGGGACCGGATGGCGGCCGCCGCCCGGGCGCACGGGGCCGTGGCCGCGGCCGCCTACCGCGCGCTGACCGCCGTCGGGGCGCTGGCCCGACCGCCGCAGGCCGGCCGGCACCTCTACGCGGACCTCGACGAGCTGCGCGGGGTCCTCGCCGCCCGCGGCATCACCGACTCGGTGGAGCTGGAACGCGAGCTGGTGCGGCGGATCGGCCGGAGCGTGGCCGGGGGCCACCGCTTCGGCGACCCCCCGCACACCCTGCGGCTGCGGCTGGCGACCCTGCCGCTGCTCGGCGCGGCGGAGGAGCCGCGGCTCAGGGCGCTCCAGACGCCGGATCCGCTGGAACTGCCCCATGTGGCCACGGCGTTGGGCGCCTTCGAGGCGGCCTTCCGAGACCTGATCGAAAGCAGTCCGGTGACCTGAGCCGCCCCGGACCCCAGCCACGGACCTCCATGACGAGCCGGCGCCGAAGGGCCGGCCCGGACACGGCCCAGATACGGAAGGGAGCCAGGCCATGACCGACCACGCCGAGCAGGCGGAACCGGCGGAGCCTGCGGAACCGGCCGGGCGGCGGCGCGCTCGGCCCGGCGCCGCCGCCCGGCACCGGCTGGCCCCGGCCGCTCCTGAGCCGGGCGCTCCTGAGCCGGGCGCTCCTGAGCCGGGCGCTCCTGAGCCGAGCGCCGCCGAGCCGGGCGCTCGTGAGCCGGGCGCCGCTGAGCCGGGCACCCCCGAGCAAGCTGCGCCCGAGCCGACCGGCCCCCAGCCGACCGGCCCCCAGCCGACTGGCCCCCAGCCGGGCGCCTCCGGGCCGACCGCCCTCGACCCGACCGGCGCCGAACTCACCGCCCCCGAGCCGACCGGCCTCGACCCGACCGGCCCCGAGCCGACCGGCCCCGAGCCGACCGGCGCCGGACTCACCGCCCCTGAGCCGGGCGGCCCCGGGCCGACCGCCCTCGACCCGACCGCCCTCGACCCGACCGGCGCCGAACTCACCGCCCCCGAGCCGACCGGCCCTGAGCCGACCGGCCCTGAGCCGACCGCCCTCGACCCGACCGCCTCCGGGCCGACCGCCCTCGACCCGACCGGCGCCGAACTCACCGCCTCCGGGCCGACCGGCCTCGACCCGACCGGCGCCGGACTCACCGCCCCTGAGCCGACCGCCCCCGACCCGACCGCCTCCGGGCCGACCGGCCTCGACCCGACCGGCCTCGGCCCGACCGGCGCCGGACTCACCGCCCCTGCGCCGGGCGGCCCCG
>NZ_JAAAYH010000318.1:0-10679 GCF_018035285.1 Streptomyces sp. MK37H
TCCGGGGCGGCCGGGGCGCCCTGCTGGGGGCGCTGCTGGGCACCCTGCTGCTGGGGATGCTGGAGAACCTGCTGACCCTCGCCCAGGTGTCGTCGTTCTGGATCCAGGCGATCTACGGCGGGATCATCCTCGTCGCGCTCGTCGTCGCACGGCTCACCACCGGGGAGGCGCAGGAGTCATAGTATTAAGGGAAATGTATCCGCAGATGGGACGGGTGCGATGGCCATCCCCCAGGGAATCGCGCCGACCGAGACGCATGTCCCGTTCGACATGGCGGATGCGGCCTCGGCGCTGATCGACGCCACGGGGACCATTGTCGGCTGGACTCCGGCGGCGGAGAGACTTCTCGGCTATCCGGCGGCGGATGCGATGAAGCAGTCGGCCAGGATGCTGCTGGCGGCGCCGGAGGACGCGGCGAAGGCCGAGGCGATCGGCTCGTGGTGCCAGGAGCACGACGGCTGGGGCGGTCTGGGCCGGCTCCGGCACCGGGACGGCCGCCGGATCGAGGTGGGACTGCGGATCTCCGCCATGCGCGACCCGGACGGCGAAGTCTCCTGGCTGGTCTCCGGGATCGATGTGGGCTCCATCCCGGCCTGGGCGCTCAGCGGCTCACTGCTCCAGGCGTTCCTCACCCGGTCGCCGGTCGGGATCGCCGTGCTCAGCCCGGATCTGCGGTATGTGTGGCTCAACGACACGCTGGAGCGCTACGGCGGGCTGCCCCGTGAGCAGCGGTTGGGCCGCCGGATGGCGGAGTGCCTGCCGGGGCTGGACACCGAGGCGCTCGAGGCGCAGATGCGGAAGGTGCTGAAGACCGGCAAGCCGGTGATCGACTACGAGTACCGGGGGTGGACGATGGCCGCCCCCCACCGCGAGCACGCGTACTCGACCTCCTTCTTCCGCCTGGACAACGCCGAGGGCCTTCCGGTGGCCGTGTGCTACATGGGCATCGACGTCACCGACCGCTGGCGGGCCCGGGAGCGGCTGGCGCTGCTCAACGAGGCCAGCGCGCACATCGGCAGCACCCTGGACGTCATGCGCACCGCCCAGGAGCTGGCCGACTTCGCGGTGCCGCGGCTCGCCGACTTCGTCACCGTCGACCTGCTGGACTCCATCCTGCGCGGCGAGGAGCCCTTGGAGACCCCCGGCGAGACCCTGCCCGCCTTCCGCCGGGCCGGTCAGGCGTCGATCCGGGAGGGGTGCCCGGAGTCCATCGCGAAGCTGGGGGACGCGGTCGCCATCTCCCCCACGTCCCCCTTCGCCTGCTGCTTCTTCTCCGGGGAGGCCTTGCTCGACCCCGTGATGGGCAACTCCATCAGCGCCTGGTCCGGGGACGATCCGGCGCGGACGGCGAAGGTGCGCGAGTTCGGGATGCGGTCGCTGATGGTGGCGCCGATCGGGGCGCGCGGCGCCCTGCTGGGCGTGGCCTCGTTCGTCCGCTCCCGGCATCCGGACCCGTTCGAGGAGGACGATCTGCTGCTCGCCGAGGAGCTGGTCGCGCGGGCGGCGCTGAACATCGACAACGCCCGCCGCTACACCCGTGAGCACACCGCCGCGCTGGCCCTCCAGCGCAGTCTGCTGCCGCACGCCCTGAGCGGCGGCCAGGCCGTCGAGGTGGCCTCGCGCTACCTGCCCACGGACGCGCGCAACGGGGTCGGCGGCGACTGGTTCGATGTGATCCCGCTGTCCGGCGCCCGGGTGGCGCTGGTGGTCGGCGATGTGGTCGGGCACGGCATCAACGCCGCGGCCACCATGGGGCGGTTGCGCACGGCCGTGCACACGCTCGCCGACATGGACCTGCCGCCCGAGGAGCTGCTGGCCCACCTGGATGACCTGGTCATCCGGCTCACCGAGGAGGAGGCCGGGCAGGAGGGCGTGGCGGCCGCGGTGCTGGGCGCCACCTGTCTGTACGCGATCTACGACCCGGTCACCCGGCGGTGCACCATGGCGCGGGCGGGCCACCCGCCCCCCGCGATCGTGGACCCCTCGGGCGAGGTCACCTTCCCCGCGCTGCCCGCCGGTCCCCCGCTGGGCCTGGGGTCGCTGCCGTTCGAGTCGGCGGAGCTGGAGCTGCCCGCCGGAAGCCTGATCGCCCTCTACACCGACGGGCTCATCGAGACCTGCGACCGGGACATCGACGTCGGCCTCGGGCGGCTGAGCAACGCCCTCGGCCAGGCCGCGCTGCCCCTGGAGGAGCTCTGCCGCACGGTGGTCGACAACCTGCTGACCTCCCCGCAGGCCGACGATGTGGCCCTGCTGCTGGCCCGTACGCACGGTCTGGGCACCGGCCACGTCGTCTCCTGGGACCTGCCCTCCGATCCGGCCGTCGTCGCCAGCGCCCGCTCCCTGGCGATGCGCCAGCTCGCCGAGTGGGGGCTGGACGAGCTGATGACGACCACGGAACTGGTCGTCAGCGAGCTGGTCACCAACGCCATCCGCCACGGCACCGGCCCCATCCGGCTGCGGCTGATCCGGCACGACGTGCTGATCTGCGAGGTCACCGACACCAGCAGCACCTCGCCGCGGCTGCGCCACGCCCGCACCACCGACGAGGGCGGCCGGGGGCTGTTCCTCGTCGCCCAGCTGACCCGCCGCTGGGGCACCCGCTACACCGAGGGCGGCAAGCTCATCTGGGCCGAACAGGACCTCCCGGGACGAGACCTCCCGGAACACGACCTCCCGGAATCGGCATGAAGCACGCTCCGGCGCACCCCAGCCCTGTTCATGATCGGCCGACTCCCGCACACTGGCCCTGTGCCAACAGGAGGGGGGCATCCGAGGTGCGGAGGCCGGTCGGCGGCGAGGATCTGTGGGGGCGGCGGCTGGCCTCCCCGCGGTGGCGGGGCGCGATGGCGCTGCTGGCGGGCGCGCTGCCCGCGCTGGCCTTCCCCGCGCCCTCGCTGTGGTGGTGGGCGTATGTGGCCCTGGTGCCCTGGCTGCTGCTGATGCGCTCGGCGCCTACCGGCCGCCGGGCGATGCGGGACGGCTGGCTGGGCGGCGCGGGGTTCCTGCTCGCGGTACACCACTGGCTGATGCCGAGCCTGCATGTGTTCATCGTGCTCCTGGCGCTGCTGCTCGGGCTGTTGTGGGTGCCCTGGGGGTGGCTGACGCACCGGCTGCTGCACGGCCGCCCGGGCTCCGGGCGGGTGGCGACGGCGCTGGTGCTGCTGCCGTCCGTCTGGCTGATGGCCGAGCTGGCCCGGTCCTGGCAGTATCTCGGCGGTCCCTGGGGGCTGCTGGGCGCGAGCCAGTGGCAGGTGGCGCCCGCGCTGCGGCTGGCCTCGGTGGGCGGGGTCTGGCTGCTCGGGTTTCTGCTGGTCCTGGTGAATGTCGCGGTGACGGTGCTGATCGCGGTGGCCCGGGCCCGTACGGTGGCGCTGGCCGGGCTCACCGCATGCGGCGCCGTGGCGGCCGGGGCCTGGGCCTGGGTACCGCAGGCCAAGGAGCCCGGGACGGCGCGGATCGCGGTGGTGCAGCCGGGGGTCATCCCGGGGCCGGGGCCGCGCTTCGAGCGCAGCGCGGAGCTGACCCGGCAGCTGGCCGGCCGCGATGTCGACCTGGTGGTGTGGGGCGAGAGCAGCGTGGCCCAGGACCTGACCACCCATCCGGAGCTGCGCGGACGGCTGGCCGCGCTGTCCCGGACGGTCGGCGCGGATCTGCTGGTCAACGTGGACGCGCGGCGCGGCGATATGCCCGGCATCTACAAGAGCTCGGTGCTGATCGGGCCGAACGGCCCGACGGGGCAGCGCTACGACAAGATGCGGCTGGTCCCCTTCGGGGAGTACATCCCGGCCCGGCCGCTGCTGGGCTGGGCCACCTCGGTGGGCAAGGCGGCCGGTGAGGACCGCCACCGGGGCACCGAACCAGTGGTGATGAAGCTGCCGGATTCCCTGCGGATCGGGCCGCTGGTGTGCTTCGAGTCGGCGTTCCCGGACATGAGCCGGAACCTGGCGCGGGAGGGGGCGCGGATGCTCGTCGTCCAGTCCTCGACCTCGACCTTCCAGGGGAGCTGGGCGCCCGAGCAGCACGCCTCGCTGGCCGCGCTGCGGGCCGCCGAGACCTGGCGGCCCATGGTGCATGCCACGCTGACCGGGGAGAGCGCGGTGTTCGGGCCGCGCGGCGAGCCGGTGGGCCCCCGGATGTCCACCGGCACCAGCGCGGCCACCGTCTACACGGTGCCGCTGGGGCAGGGCACCAGCCCGTATGTGCGGATCGGGCCCTGGCCGGTGTACGGGGCGATGGCGGCGCTCGCCGTCTTCTGCGCGGCCGAGGGGGGCCGGGCGCTCAGACGGCGGACGGACCGGCCGTCCAGCGGGATGCCGGATCAGGCGTCGGGTGAGCAGGCGGACCGGCGGACAGACCAGCCGACTCCAGGGCGTCCCTGACGACCCGTTCGCACAGCTCATGGGTGCGCAGCGCGTCCTCGGCGCCGATCCGCCGCCCGGAGCGCACCGCGTCCAGGAAGGCGTCGGTGATCTGCTCGATCCCGCGCTGCCGCGCCACCGGCACCCAGTCGCCCCGGCGGCGCACGCTCGGCTGGCCCTTGTGGTCGACCACCTCGGCGAGGTTGAGCACCTGCCGCTTGGTGTCCTGGCCGGAGACCTCCAGGACCTCCTCGGTGGAGCCGCTCATCCGGTTCATCACGCCGAGCGCGGTGAACCCGTCCCCGGACAGTTGGAGCAGCACATGGTGTATCAGCCCGCCGCGGATCCTGGCGCGCACATCGATGTGGTCCACCGGCCCGGGCGCGAGGAAGCGCAGCGTGTCGACCACGTGGATGAAGTCGTCCAGGACCAGGGTGCGCGGGTCCTCGGCGAGGCCGACGCGGTTCTTCTGGAGCAGGATCAGATCGCGCGGATGGTCCAGGCACTGGGCGTAGCCGGGCGCGTAACGCCGGTTGAAGCCGACCATCAGGCTCACCCCGCGCTCCTCGGCGAGCCGCACGAGCCGCTCGCTGTCGGCGAGGTGGTACGCGAGCGGCTTGTCGACGTAGGTGGGCACCCCGGCCTCGAGCAGCCGGGTGACGAGGTCGGCGTGGGTGTCGGTCGGGGCGTGCACGAAGGCCGCGTCGAGCCCGGCCGCGAGCAGCGAGTCCAGGTCGGCGTGGCGCTGGGCTTCGGGGACGCGATAGGTGTCGGCGACCCGCTGGAGGGTGGCCGGGGTGCGGGTGTGGAGATGCGGCTCCAGGCCGGGGCGGGCCATCAGCACGGGCAGATACGCCTTCTGCGCGATGTCACCGAGCCCGACGCAGCCGACCCTCATATGTTCTCCCCGGTCTCTTCCGATCATGCCTTCCGCTGTGCCCCCGCAGGATACGCGGGGGTGGGCGGACGCCAGTCGGCGATGCCGTCGAAGGAGCGGAGGGCAAGACCGGGGGCGAGGCGGCCGACGGCGGCGATCGCGGCGCCGCGGAGGGCGACGGCGGGGGCACTGGTGAGGGTGATCATGCGGGCGGTGCGCGCCGAGCGGCGCACCACGTCCATGGTGCGGGGCAGCCGGTCGCGGGTGTAGGCGGCCAGGGCGGCGGAGGGGTCGGTGATCTCGGGGGCCAGATGGTGGGCGAGGACGACGGCGTCCTCGATGGCCTGGTTGCCGCCCTGCCCCATCGTGGGGGCCATCGCGTGCGCGGCGTCGCCGAGGAGGGCGATCCGGCCCCGGTGGTAGGCGGGCAGGGGCTCGGCCATGTACCGGATGTCATGGCGCAGCACGTCCTCGGGCGCGATGGCGGCGAGGACGTCGGGGACGGGCCGGTGCCAGTCGCCGTAGAGCCGCAGCAGTTCGGACCGCTCGTCGTCCGGGGCCCGGCCGCCGGGCGGGGCGACGGCCGCCGCGTAGGCGTAGACCCGGCCGTCCTTGAGCGGCTGGGTGCCCCAGATCCGGCCCCTCCCCCAGGTCTCATGGGGCTCGAACGGCAGGTCGGGGGCGGGGATGACGACACGCCAGGTGGTGAATCCGGCGTAGCGGGGGCCGGGATGGTCCGGGAAGAGCGTGCGGCGGACGGCCGAGTCGATGCCGTCGGCGCCGATGACGAGGTCCGCCTCATGGTCGCCGTCCTCGGTGGTGACCCGGGCCGGGCGGCCGGCGGCGCCGGGGTCGGCCAGCCGGGCGGCGGTCCCGGTGCGGACCACGCCCTCGGGCAGCCGGGAGACGAGCAGGTCGACGAGGGTGGCCCGGTGGAGGAGGACCAGCGGGCCGCCGAAGCGCTCGGCCGTGGTGGCGCTGTCCATCCGGGAGAGCCAGCGGCCGCCGGGGGTGCGCAGTCCGCCGCCGCCCTGCCAGGCGGCGAGCGCGCGCACGTCGTCGCCGAGGTCGATGGCGTCCAGGGCGCGCTGGGAGTTGGGGGCGAGGGAGATTCCGGCGCCGACCGGCTCGAGGCGGGCGGCCCGCTCCAGGACGGTGATGGACCAGCCGCGGCGGTGCAGGGCCGCGGCGGCGGTGAGCCCGCCGACTCCGGCACCGATGACGACGGCACGGGGCTGCTGCATGACTCCTCCAAGGACACTACAGATGTAGTACTCACTTACGTTACTACATCCGTAGTACGAGTGGCGGATGGGCTTAGGTTGGCCCCATGACCGCCGATCGAACCGCCGCCTCCGCTTCCGGCGCCGCCCCGTCCGCCGCCCCGTCCGCCTCCGCGTCCGGCGCCTCCCGCGCCGAGCTGATCGCCGACACCGCGCTGACACTGCTGGCCGAGCGCGGGATGCGGGGGCTGACGCACCGCGCGGTGGACGAGGCGGCCGGGCTGCCACTCGGCTCGACCTCCAACCACGCCCGGACCCGCGCCGCCCTGCTCAAGGCGGCGGTCCGGCGGCTGGCCCAGCGGGAGGCGGAGGTGCTGGCACCCGATGAGATGCCTGGCCCCGCCGGCGCGGCACCGGACGGAACCGATCCGGTCGCGGGGCTGGCCGACGCGCTCGCGCTCGCCCTGCACCGCTCGCTGACCACCCAGCGCGATCTGCTGATCGCCCGCTACGAGCTCGCGCTGGAGGCGACCCGCCGTCCCGAGCTGCGGGAGTTCTACGACGCCACGGGGCGCGGCTTCCGGGAGCCGCTCGAGGCGATGATGACGGCGCTGGGCTCCACCGAACCCCGGCGGCACGCGCGGTCACTGGTCGCCTGGTGCGAGGGACTGATGTTCAGCTGCGCCGCGGGCGCCGACCACGACGCCGTACCCGACCGCGCGGCACTGCGCACCGGCTTCCAGGAACTGCTGCGCGGGATGCTGCTGGACGAATAACGCGTGGCGGTCATGATGGCGGCGCCGCCATCATGACCGTCATGACAACCACAGAACGCCCCGACCCGCCGCGGACCGCCGATGAACGCACCAGCCTGGAGGGGTGGCTGGACTTCCACCGCGCGACCCTCGCCCTCAAGTGCGAGGGCCTGGACGACAAGCAGCTGCGCGAGGCGTCGGCGCCGCCGTCCGGGCTGACCCTGCTCGGCCTCGTACGGCATATGGCCGAGGTCGAGCGGAGCTGGTTCCGGCGGGTGCTGGCCCAGCAGGAGATAGCGCCGATCTGGTACAGCGAGGAGGACCCGGACGGGGAGTTCCACCTCACCGACGAGGACACCTCGGAGGCCGCCTTCGCCATCTGGCGGGAGGAGATCGCCAAGGCCAAGGAGGCCGCCGCGGGCCGCTCCCTGGACGATGTGGTCAGCCGTCCCGTCCGTGGGGACTACAACCTGCGCTGGATCTATCTGCACATGATCGAGGAGTACGCCCGCCACAACGGCCACGCCGACCTCATCCGCGAGCGGATCGACGGCGTCACCGGCGAGTAGTGATGCCGTGTCAGATGGGGCCGCGGGGCCGATGCCCCGCGGCCCTCACGCGTTCCCGCAAGGGCACCGGGCAGGCGCGGTAACGCGGCGGCGCCGTTCGGCGCCCATGGGGACAGGGTCACGTGCACCGCGACGACGGTGCGCGAGGGACGCGGGGAATGACCATCGGAGCCCTCCTTGGCGGCGGCGCGCCGCTGAGAACCAGCCATCGCGAGGCAGCTCAGGGCACGCAGTCCGGATGTGAACAGAAACCATCCGAGCACGTACGAACTCTCGGCGCAAGGCTTCACGCCAGCCGCAACCATCTTTCGTCCATCTTCGCGAACCCGGGAAAGACGGTCGACACCTGGGGAAAATACAAGGTCAGCAGGGGTGCCCTGGCCTCCGCAGGCACCCCGGAAGGCGGACTGATCACAAAAAAGTTCGGCTGAACCCCTTGCCAAATCCAGATCGTACGCGTTCGGATTAATTGCGTCGGCGGCGCTCGTGAGGCCCGCGTCTCCCCATGAAGCCACCTGGCCGCATGGCTGGATCTATATCTCTACGCCCACCCGGACCGTGCGATCGCCGTCTGCCACCTTCCCCTTCCCCAGGAGCGAGACATGCTCGACCTCACCTCCGTTGACCTGCTCGAGGCGTTCACCCAGGAGCTGAAGCTGTGCAAGCTCAAGCCCGATGAGCACGTCGTCGTCCTGTCCGAGCCCACCAGCCGCGGCGACTACGTGGCGGCCGCCTTCGGAGCGGCCAAAGCCTGCGGCGCGCATGTCATCGCCGCCACGGTCCCCGGCGGCAACCCGTCGCCCTCGGACAGCACCCGCACCGGTGCCGGACCCGGTCTGAGCGCGGTGCTCGGCGACACCACCGCGCAGGACCTGCTCAAGGCCGCCGACCTCGTCGTGGACCTCACGCGGGAGGGCTTCATCCACGCCCCGCTCCAGCAGGAGATCCTGCGGACGGGCACCCGCATCCTCTTCGTGTGCGACGCCCCCGACGTACTCGTCCGCAATCTGCCCAAGCCGGAGGACAAGGCGGAGGTACTCAAGGGCGTCAACCTGCTGAAGAGCGCGTCCGTCATGCGGGTGACCTCCGAGGCCGGCACCGACCTGACCATCGAACTGCCGGGCTCCAAGCCGGAGTTCCAGGTGGGCTTCGCCGACGACCCGGGCCGCTGGGACCACTGGCCGAGCACCATGGTCCTGTGCTGGCCGCGGTTCTCCGAGGGCCGGATCGTGCTCGCCGAGGGCGACATCCTGCTGCCGTTCAAGGAGTACGTACGTCAGCCGGTCACTCTGGAAATCGCGAGCGGGAACATCGAGAAGGTGTCCGGTGGCGCCGAGGCCCACCTGCTGAACACCTTCTTCGACGACGCGGACGACGAGTGGGGACGCAGCCTGTCCCATATGGGCTGGGGCCTGATGCGCACCGCCGACTGGTTCGCCACCGCCCTGTACGGCAAGGAAGAGCTGATGGGCATGGACGCGCGGGCGTTCGCCGGGAACTTCCTGTGGTCCACCGGACCCCACCCCGTACTGCAGCGCGAATCGTATGCGCACGTCGACATCGCCATGCGCGGCTGCACCGTCTCCGTCGACGACCAGGACGTCGTCACCGCGGGCCGACTCGTCGACTTCTGATCCCGCCGCCGCACCTGCATCTGGAGAGAAGATGGCATCCACCCAATCCCTCGACGTCGTCATCGTCGGCGGCGGGCTCGGCGGAATGACCGCCGCGCTGTCGCTGCGGCAACGCGGCCATCAGGTGACCGTGCTGGAGCAGGCACCGCGGTTCGGTGAGATCGGCGCGGGTATCCAAACAGCGCCCAACGCGAGCCGGGTCCTGCTCGGGCTGGGGCTGCGCAAGCAATTGGAGGCCATCCGCACCGAGCCCCAGGACCAGGTGCGGCGCCGGTGGAAGGACGGCAGCATCATCGGGCTGACCCAGCTCGGTGACTACTGCAAGCAGCGGTACAACGCGCCGTACTGGCACTACCACCGGGCCGATCTGCACGGTGTCCTCACTGATGCCTGCGTCGATCCGACCGGCCCCGGCCCGGTGGTCGCACTGCACACCTCGAGCCGGGTCAGCGAACTGGACCGTGGCGACACCCGCCGCCCCGCGGCCGTGACCGAGGACGGCCGGCGCTTCGAAGCCGACGTGCTGATCGGCGCCGACGGCATCCGGTCCCGAGTCCGCGACCTCATGGGCCTCCCGGACACCCTGCTGTTCTCCGGTGAGATGGCCTTCCGGGCCCTCATCCCCGGCGACCTCATCGCCGACGACCCGGCCACGCGCTTTTTGATGGACCGCTTCCAGAGCACCATCTGGTACGGCCCCGATCGGCACCTGGTCCACTACATGATCCGCGGCGGGGAGTACCTCAACGTCGTCGGCTGCGTCCCGTGCACGGACGAGGTCGCCGAGAAATGGACCGGCTCGGCCACCGCGGAAGACCTGGTGAACGCCTACGAGGGCTGGGACGATCGGGCGGCGGCGATGCTGTCCAAGGCCAAGGAGGACGTGCTCTCCTTCGCCCTCTACCACCGCCGGCGCGACCCGGTCTGGATGGACGGCCGGGTGGCCCTCCTGGGCGACGCCTGCCACGCCATGCTGCCCTACCAGGCCCAGGGTGCCTCCCAGGCCATGGAGGACGCCGCCGTACTGGCCGAGGAACTGGGCCGTATAAACGCCGACGGCGTCGAGGGCGCACTGCGACGCTACGTGGACCGGCGAGCCAAGCACGCCGGCATGGTCCAGGACGCCTCACTGCAGAACAAGACCTTCTACCACTATCCCGACGGCCCGCAGCAGGAGGCCAGGGACGCCCTGCTGCGGCGCGGCTTCGACGGCGAATCCGACGTCTCCTACGACTGGTTGTGGAGCGGCAGCCCGCTCGA
>NZ_JAAAYH010000319.1:0-10672 GCF_018035285.1 Streptomyces sp. MK37H
GGGCAGGCTATCGCCCGGCCCGGTCAACGGCCGCGGAGGCGGCGCACCAGGATGCTCGCGTCGCCGCGCGACTCGAGGTCGGCGAGGACGACCGCGACCGCCTCGCGGACGATCCGGCCGCGGTCGACGGCGAGTCCGTGCTCACCGCGGAGCACCAGACGCGCGTGCTCGAGGTCCATCAGCTCCTCGGCGGAGACATAGACCGTGATCTTCTCGTCGTGGCGCTCGCGCCCGCTGGGCCTGCGGTTCGCCGCACGGGCGCGGCGGCGGGCCGGGCCGTTCTGCTCGGCCGCGGCCGAACCGCCCTGGGCCTGGCGGCCCTTGGGCCGGTCCCCGGCGGCGGGGCGCCGCTCGCCGACCGCGTCCTGGGAGGCCGTCTCCCGTCCCGTGTGTTCGCCCGAGCCGGACTGCTCACCGTCCGCGCGCTGCTCCTGCCCTTCGCGCGGCTCGGCGCCCGGGTCGGGTTCGGTGGCGGGCGGGGGCACCCGGGGGCCCTCGCCGTTCGCCTGGCGGCGCCCGGCGGCGGGAGCGGAGGACTGGAGGCCCATCCCTCCCGTGGTGCGGAACAGTTCGTCGGCTCCCGGCAGACTCACTCGGCGTGACACCGGGCGAGCACCTCCCTGGCGAGCTGGCGATAGGCGGCGGCACCGACGGAGTTGGACGCGTACGTGGTGATCGGCTCACCCGCGACCGTGGTCTCGGGGAAGCGGACCGTACGGCCGATGACCGTGTGGTAGACGTGATCGTCGAACGCCTCGACCACGCGGGCGAGGACCTCACGGCTGTGCACGGTGCGCGAGTCGTACATCGTGGCGAGGATGCCGTCCAGCTCCAGGTCGGGGTTGAGCCGCTCCTGGACCTTCTCGATCGTCTCCGTGAGCAACGCCACACCGCGCAGCGCGAAGAACTCGCACTCCAGCGGCACGATCACCTTGTGCGCGGCGGTCAGCGCGTTGACGGTGAGCAGACCGAGCGAGGGCTGGCAGTCGATGACGATGTAGTCGTAGTCGGCCATCAGCGGCTTGAGCGCGCGCTGGAGGGTCGACTCCCGGGCGACCTCGCTCACCAGCTGCACCTCGGCGGCCGACAAGTCGATATTGCTGGGCAGCAGGTCCATGTTGGGCACGGCCGTCTTCAGCAGCACCTCGTCGGCCGACATGCCCCGCTCCATGAGCAGGTTGTAGACCGTGAGGTCGAGCTCCATCGGGTTGACCCCGAGGCCGACCGACAGGGCGCCCTGCGGGTCGAAGTCGACGAGCAGGACCCGGCGGCCGTACTCGGCCAGGGCCGCGCCCAGGTTGATGGTGGAGGTGGTCTTGCCGACCCCGCCCTTCTGGTTGCACATCGCGATGATCTTCGCGGGACCGTGGTCGGTCAGCGGCCCGGGGATCGGGAAGTACGGCAGCGGACGCCCGGTGGGACCGATCCGCTCGCGGCGCTGGCGGGCAGCGTCGGGCGCGAGCGTGGCCGCGTATTCGGGATCTGGCTCGTACTCCGCGTCCGGGTCGTAGAAGTGCCCGTCGGGGAGGTCGTCGTAGTCGGCGAAGCGGGCGGGATCCGTGCCCCCCTGGTCGCCGGCCATGGCGTTCACGTGATGGCCGTCCATGCTGTGGCTCTGGTGGGCTGTCGTCGGGCTCTGGCGGGTTGCGAAGGTACGGACAGCGACGGAGCCGACAACCTCGAGCCCCGAGGGACCCTGGCCCCGCGCAGCCGGTCCTGGTTGACCACCCCCGGGAGAAAATGTCGACTCATTCACAAGTCGTCCTACCTCCTTGGTGACCAGGAAATTTCTCTATAGGTCAGCGTGACACCATGCCGACGGTTGGCGACTCTATGGCGTGTCACCGGTCCGCAGCAACACAATCCACCGGACACGGCACGATGTGTCGGCAATCGAACACCCCGATGTCAAGGGCGTGTGAACGGCGCCGCGGAGATTTCACCACCGCATAAAGCGTCTGAATAGTTGCATTTAGGGCGAGTTGACCGAGCGGTGGTCCGCACGCGATACGGGGCACAGCGGACACACCTTCGGCCGGGCCTCGTCCTTCGACAAGGCCCGGCCGGATGCCCGATGTTGACATGTGGTTGACGGTCCGGGTTGACCGTCCGGCAACCGGGGTTCACGGGCCCCGGCGGCCGGGTCCGGTGAACTCCGGGCGTCATTCAGCCGATCAGCGAGCCCAGTTCGACGACGGGCAGCTCATGGGCCTCGGCGACCGGGCCGTAGACGACCTGGCCCTCATGGGCGTTGAGCCCCTTGGCCAGCGCGGCGTCCCGGCGCAGCGCGTCCCGCCAGCCGCGGTTGGCCAGCTCCACGATGTACGGGAGCGTGGCGTTGGTGAGCGCGTGGGTGGAGGTGTTCGGCACCGCGCCGGGCATGTTGGCCACGCAGTAGAAGACCGAGTTGTGGACCTCGAAGGTCGGCTCGGCGTGGGTGGTGGGGCGGGAGTCCTCGAAGCAGCCGCCCTGGTCGATCGCGATGTCGACAAGGACACTTCCCGGCTTCATCCGGGAGACCAGCTCGTTGGTGACCAGCTTGGGCGCCTTGGCGCCCGGGATGAGCACCGCGCCGATGACCAGGTCGGCCTCGAGGACGGCCTTCTCCAGCTCATAGGCGTTGGAGGCGATGGTCTGCACCCGATTGCCGAAGATCCGGTCGGCCTCGCGCAGCTTGTTGATGTCCTTGTCGAGCAGGGTGACGTGGAAGCCCATGCCGATGGCGATCTGGGCGGCGTTCCACCCGGAGACGCCACCGCCGATGACCACGGCCCGACCGGCGGCCACACCCGGCACCCCGCCGGGCAGCACACCGCGGCCGCCGGCCGAGCGCATCAGGTGGTACGCGCCGACCTGCGGCGCGATCCGGCCCGCGACCTCGGACATCGGCGCGAGCAGCGGCAGGGCGCGGTTCGCGGTCTCGACCGTCTCGTAGGCGATGGCGGTGGTGCCGGACTCCAGCAGCGCGTCGGTGCAGGCCCGGGAGGCGGCCAGGTGCAGATAGGTGAAGAGCGTCTGGCCCTTGCGCATCCGGTGGTATTCCTCCGCGATGGGCTCCTTGACCTTCAGCAGCAGGTCGGCCGTGGCCCAGACCTCGTCGGCGGTGCCGAGGATGTGCGCACCGGCGGCGGTGTACTCCTCGTCCGTGATGGACGAGCCGAGGCCCGCACTCCGCTCGATGACGACCTCATGGCCGCCTCGGACCAGCTCGTGCACACCGGCGGGGGTGATGGCCACACGGAACTCGTTGTTCTTGACCTCGCGGGGGATACCGACCTTCACGTCGATCACGGTCCTTGAATGGGGGAAAAGGAACATATCGCCATAGCCAGGCACGGGCCGACACACCATCGACCATAGACAGGCAAACCGACAGGCGCGTCCGCATGCCGGAGACGACCGCAACAATCGCGGTACAGCCAGTCTAATGAAGGACGTCGCGCTGTCTAGCCTTGCAATGCATCAATCTTTTGGAAGACCACTACTGATTTCGTAGGTCGGCAGGGTTTCAGGCCCCACTCTGAGGTGACGGACCGGTGTCTTCCGCCTCGATCCTCCGGGCGGTGCGCCGCAGCGACCGCGCCACCGTGGGGTCCCCGCCGAGCCGGTCCATCGCGTCCGCCGCATGGCGCGCCAGCTCGGCGTGCAGCCCGGTGTCACCGCAGGTCCGGGCGGCCGCGGCGGTCTCCGCCCAGGTGCGCAGCGCCTCCCTCGGCCGCCCCGAGCGCTCCTGGGCGTCCGCGGTGCCGCTGAGCGCCCGGGCGTACCCCGCCTGGTCGCCCGCCCGGCGGCAGGCGGCCGCGGCGGCGCGCCAGTCGCGCAGCGCCTCGCCCCACCGCCCGGCGTAGCCGTGGACGGTGCCGAGCCGTGCGTACAGCCGGGCCACCGCGGGTGTGTCGCGGCGGCTCAGCCGCAGCTCCAGGGCGCGTCCGAACCAGTCGGCCGCCCGGTGCCAGTCCTCCAGCGCCTGGTAGGTGCCGCCGATCGACTCCAGCGCACGGCCGGTCGTATACGGATCGCCCGAGGAGCGGGCGGCCTCCAGGGCGCTCTTGTAGCGGGCGAGGGCCTTGTCCACCCGGCCCGCCCCGCCGTCCAGATCGCCGAGGTTCAGCAACGCGGCCGCCCGCTCCACCGGCAGATCGCGGCGCCGGGCCACGTCCAGCACCAGCTGATGCAGCCCGTAAAGCTCCACCGCGGCGCCCTCGAAGCCCCGGTGGGCGGTCAGGGCGTGGGTCAGCGCGGCCACCAACCGCCGGGCCAGGGTGTCGAGTTGCCCGGTCTCCACGGCCATCCGGGCGGCCTCGATCAGCGTGGGCAGCCGCTCCTCCAGCCAGCCGGCCGCCTCCGCCGACGACGAAAACCGCAGCGGCTTCGGCATCCCGGCCAGCTTCTTCCGGCCCGGCGAACCGGCGGGCTCGGCGGCCAGCCGGCAGGCGTGCAGCTGCCGTACGGCGCGCTCCAGCATCCGCGCCCGCGCCAGCTCCACCTCGGCCGGGCGCTCCTCGGCCGCCAGCCGCTCCCGCAGCAGCGGATCGAGACAGCCGGGCACCAGGTAGCGGCCGGTGCCGCGCGGGCGCAGCATCCCGTACGCTGCGAAGCCCTCCAGCGCCGCCTCGCCGTCCGCCAC
This sequence comes from Streptomyces sp. MK37H, assembly GCF_018035285.1. Taxonomy (NCBI): domain Bacteria; kingdom Bacillati; phylum Actinomycetota; class Actinomycetes; order Kitasatosporales; family Streptomycetaceae; genus Streptomyces; species Streptomyces sp. MK37H. The sequence goes on from NZ_JAAAYH010000319.1 coordinate 4,628, forward strand.
CGAGCAGCCGGCCAGCGCGGAGGCGATCTGGGCGTCGGCCGATCCGGCGGGCGCCAGCACCAGCAGCCGCAGCATCCGGGCGGCAGCGGACGGCAGCGCGGCGTAGGCCAGCCGGAAGGCGCGGGTCAGCGGGCGGGCGCCGTGGTCGAGGTCGCCCTCGTCCGGCGGCAGTTCGCGCAGCCGGTCCAGGGCGTCGGCCACCGACGCCTGGGGGCGGGCGGCGAGCCAGCCGCCGACCAGGACGAGCGCCGCGGGCTGGCCCGCGCACTCCTCGACCAGGGACTGCGCGGCCACCGGATCGCAGGTGATCCGGGTGGGGCCGGTGTACTGCGCCAGCAGCCCGACCGCCGCGCTCACATCCAGCCCGCCCACCGTGCACGGCCGCACATCCGGCACCCCGGTCAGCGGGCCGCGCGAGACGGCGACCACCAGGCAGCCGGGCTCGTCGGGCAGCAGCGCGTCCACCTGCTCGGCCCCGGCCACGTCGTCGAGCAGCAGCAGCACCCGCTTGCCGTCGAGGGCCTCGCGCAGCGCCTCGCTCAGATCGTCCTCGTCCGCCCCCGGCGGGGCGGTCACGCCGAGCCGCCCGAGCAGCTCACGCGCGGTGCGCTCGGTGGGCACGGGGTCGCCGGCGGAGGTGGTCAGCCGGGCGCTCAGCACTCCGTCGGGGTAGTCGTCGGCGAGCCGCCGGGCGAGCTCCTCGGCCAGCGCCGTACGGCCCCAGCCGGGGCGGCCCGCGATCAGCAGCACCCGGCTGCGGGCGGCCTTACGGCCGGCGAGGGTGTCCAGGCCCGCGCGCTCGATATCGGCCCGCAGCGAGAGCAGCTCCCGCCGCCGCCCGGCGAAGCCCCGCCCCACGGAGGCGGCCGCCGCGAACAGCACGGCCCGGGTGGCCCCGCTCCACACCCCGCCGTCCTGGGCGTCCGCGGCCGAGCGCCGTTGCCGCGGCGGAGTGCCGGAGGAGGTCTCATCCTCCGGCGGACGGCCGGGAGCGGATTCCGACGGACGGCGAGGGGCGGACGAAGCGGACGCGGCGGGCGGCGGCTGCCGCTTCCCTGGGGCCGCCGGCTCCCCATCGGTGTCGACCGCCTGCTCCGCCACGGGCCCACTCCCGTCCACCTGCGCGTACGAGCCCCTTCGGCTCACTATGAGCGTAGTTCACTCCGCGTCAGGTACCCGGTACTCGCGGCCCACAGCACGGACCGAAAATCACTCCATCGGATCTTCACCGAGGCCGAGCGGGGCCCATGCGCCCCATCAGTGGCTCAGGCGTCGAAGGGCCGGGCCGGCCAGGAGGCGTCGGCGGGCCGGAGGGCGTCGAGGCCGTCGCCGGAGAGTGCCGCCCGCAGCGCCAGCGCGCCCGTCACGAGGCAGTTGTTGTGCAGCTCGCCCGCGAGCGCGCCGCGCACCAGCTCATCCAGGGACACCCGGGCGAGCTCCATGTCGGCCTCCTCCTCGGAGACCTCGAACCGCTCGCCGTCGGCCACGGAGATCTCCCGGGCCAGGAAGATCCGCACGGCCTCGTCACAGCCGCCGGGCGAGGTGTAGACATCGATGAGGATCCGCCAGTCCTCGGCCTTGACGTGCGCCTCCTCGTACAGCTCCCGCTGGGCGGCGGCCAGCGGGTTCTCACCGGGGATGTCCAGGAGACCGGCCGGGATCTCCCACAGCCGCTGGCGGACCGGGTGCCGGTACTGCCGCAGCACGATCACGCGGTCGTCCTGGTCCAGGGCGAGGACGGCGACGGAGCCGGGGTGGACCTGGTAGTCGCGCTTGACCCGACTCCCGTCGGGCATCTCCACCTCGTCCGTGCGCACGCTCGTCTTATTGCCGGTGAACGGCGTGGCGGTGGCGGTGACCGGCCATTCCTCGGGGGTGTCCTGGATGCGCATGCTTGCCTCAGCGTCCTTTCCGCGTGCGGTTGACGGGGCGGTGGGCCGCGCCGGCCGCCCGCCCCTGCCAACCGTAACGGTCAGACGCTCGCGCCCCGCGTCTGAGCTGCGACCTGTCGCTCGACCGCCGCCTTCACCAGACCCGCGAAGAGCGGGTGCGGACGGGTCGGGCGGGAGCGCAGCTCCGGGTGGGCCTGGGTGCCGACCAGATAGGGGTGGACCTCGCGCGGGTACTCCACGTACTCCACCAGCTTGTTGTCCGGGGAGGTGCCGGAGAAGACGATCCCGGCCTTCTTCTCCAGCTCACCGCGGTAGGAGTTGTTGACCTCGTAGCGGTGGCGGTGGCGCTCCTCGACATACGGCTGGTTGTCGTAGACCTCGCGGACGATCGAGCCCTCGGCCAGCTTGGCCGGGTACATGCCCAGCCGCATGGTGCCGCCCATATCGCCCTCGCCCGCGACGATGTCGAGCTGCTCGGCCATGGTGGAGATCACCGGGTCGGTGGTGGCGGGCTCGAACTCGGTGGAATTGGCGCCTTCGATGCCCGCGAGGTTGCGCGCGGCCTCGATGACGATGCACTGGAGTCCCAGGCAGAGGCCCAGCACCGGGATCTTGTTCTCCCGGGCGTAGGTGATCGCACCGACCTTACCGATGACACCGCGGTCGCCGAAGCCGCCGGGGATACAGACCGCGTCCACGCCGTCGAGCTGCTCCCGGGCGCCGGCCGCCGTCTTGCAGTCGTCGGAGGTGACCCACTTGATCTTCACACGGGCGTTGTTGGCGAAGCCGCCGGCGCGCAGCGCCTCGGTGACGGAGAGATAGGCGTCGGGCAGGTCGATGTACTTGCCGACGAGCGCCACGGTGACCTCGTGGTCGGGCTCGTGGACCCGCTTCAGCAGGTCGTCCCACTGGGTCCAGTCCACGTCACGGAAGGGCAGGTCCAGCTTGCGGACGACATAGGCGTCCAGGCCCTCGGAGTGCAGCACCTTGGGGATGTCGTAGATCGACTTGGCGTCGATGGCGGCGACCACGGCGGCGTCGTCCACGTCACACATCAGCGAGACCTTGCGCTTGATGGAGGTGGGGACCTCGCGGTCGGCTCGCAGCACGATCGCGTCCGGCTGGATACCGATATTGCGCAGCGCGGCCACCGAGTGCTGGGTGGGCTTGGTCTTCAGCTCGCCCGACGGGCCGATGTAGGGCAGCAGGGAGATGTGCACCACGAACACGTTGTCCCGGCCGACCTCGTGCCGGACCTGGCGGACGGCCTCCAGGAAGGGCAGCGACTCGATGTCGCCGACGGTGCCGCCGACCTCGGTGATGACGACGTCCACGTCATCGGTGGCCATGCGCCGGATGCGGTGCTTGATCTCGTTGGTGATGTGCGGGATGACCTGCACCGTGTCCCCGAGGTACTCACCGCGCCGCTCCTTGGCGATTACGGTGGAGTAAACCTGTCCGGTGGTCACATTGGCCGAGCCGTCGAGGTCGACGTCGAGGAAGCGCTCGTAGTGGCCGATGTCCAGATCGGTCTCGGCGCCGTCGTTGGTGACGAACACCTCGCCGTGCTGGAAGGGGTTCATCGTGCCCGGGTCGACATTCAGATACGGATCGAGCTTCTGCATGGTGACGCGCAGACCGCGCGCCTTCAGCAGCGCCCCCAGACTGGAGGCGGTAAGACCCTTGCCGAGTGAGGAGGCGACACCCCCGGTGACGAAGAGGTGCTTGGTCGTCATGGGCTTAGCGGCAATGGCCAAGAGGGGGCTCCCGTGGTCGCGTCGTGAGGGTGCGTACGGCAGCCGCTCCGAGGTCCGGGGGCGCCGCCGCTGAGGTTCGGGGGTTTTGTGCCCGCCGCTCCACGGGCTACCAGGGTATCAGCGCCCCGGAGCGGTCGCTGCTGACCTGGTTCCCGCGTTCGGTCTGCGCAACCGCCCGAACACCATGCGTGACCTGGCCACCCGATCGGCCGTGAGATGCGAGCCACGATGTGGACGGGCTCAAGCGGATCACCGTTGTCCGTCGTATCCTCGTCGGACGCACGCATGCGAGCCACCCCGGCACGGCACCACCAGCACGCCCCCGGAACAAGAGCTCGTCAGAATTTTCCGAGACCGTAAGCAACGCCCTCCGGGGTAATACGGCCGTTCGAATGGGGAATGCACGTGGCCGGGCGTATCGAGGATTACGCACTGATTGGTGATATGCAGACGGCTGCCCTCGTCTGCAGAGACGGGACCGTCGACTGGCTTTGCCTGCCGCGATTCGACTCCCATGCCGTCTTCGCCGGTCTGCTGGGCACTGAGGAACACGGTTTCTGGCGGCTGGGGCCGGCCGCCCCCGCGGGGAGCCCACCGCCCACCGCCGACCGCCGCCGCTACCGCGGCGACTCCCTGGTCCTGGAGTCGGAGTGGGACACTCCGCGCGGCACGGTCCGTGTGATCGACTTCATGCCGCCCCGTGACGGCGCCCCGCAACTGGTGCGGATCGTCGAGGGCGTCAGCGGCCGGGTGCCGATGCGCTCCGCGCTGCGGATGCGGTTCTCCTACGGCTGGGTCGTGCCGTGGGTGCACCGGGTGGACACCCGTACCGTCGCCGTCGCCGGTCCGGACTCGGTGTGGCTGGACACCGAGGCCGACACCTACGGCAAGGACCTCACCACCTACTCGGACTTCACGGTGGGCCCCGGCGACCGGATCGCCTTCACCATCAGCTGGCAGCCCTCGCACAGCGAGCCGCCCGCCCTGCCCGAACCGGAGGGCGCGCTGGAGGCCACCGAGGCGTTCTGGCGGGAGTGGGTCGAGCACTGCACCTACCACGGCCCCTACCGGGACGCGGTGGTCCGCTCGCTGATCACGCTCAAGGCGCTGACCTACGCCCCCACCGGCGGCATCGTCGCGGCGCCCACCACCTCCCTCCCCGAGGAGCTCGGCGGCGTCCGGAACTGGGACTACCGCTTCACCTGGCTGCGGGACGCGGCGATCACCCTCTCCTCCCTGCTGCGCACCGGCTACCGCGAGGAGGCCCGCGCCTGGCGCGAATGGCTGCTCCGCGCGGTCGCGGGCGACCCGGAGAACCTCCAGATCATGTACGGCATCGCGGGCGAGCGCGAGTTGGCCGAGGCCGAGCTGACCTGGTTGCCCGGCTATGAGAACTCCCAGCCGGTCCGGGTGGGCAACGGCGCGGCGGGCCAGCTCCAACTGGACGTCTACGGCGAGGTCACCGAGGCGCTGCACCTGGCCCATATGACGGGTCTGGCGCGTAACGACTACGCGAGCGTGCTCCAGCTGAAGCTGATCCGCTACCTCGAGGAGCACTGGGACGAGCCGGACGAGGGCATCTGGGAGGTGCGCGGGCCGCGCCGCCACTTCGTGCACTCCAAGGTGATGGCCTGGGTCGCGGTCGACCGCACCGTCAAGCTGATCGAATCCGGCGATGTGGACGGGCCGTTGGAGCGCTGGCGGGAGCTGCGCGACGAGATCCACCGGGACGTCTGCGAAAGGGGCTACGACGCCCAGCGGAACACCTTCACCCAGTCCTACGGCTCCAAGGAGCTGGACGCCTCGCTGCTGCTCATCCCGCAGATGGGCTTCCTGCCGCCGGACGACAAGCGGGTCATCGGCACCATCGAGGCGATCCAGCGGGAGCTGTCGACCGAGGACGGCTTCGTGATGCGCTACCCCACCGCGGGCGAGGACGCCGGGGTGGACGGTCTCGAGGGCGACGAAGGGGCCTTCCTGGCCTGCTCGTTCTGGCTCGCCGACGACCTGGCGATGATCGGCCGGGTGGACGAGGCCCGCAAGCTCTTCGAGAAGCTGCTCGGGCTCCGCAACGACCTCGGGCTGCTGGCCGAGGAGTGGGACGCGCGCAACCAGCGCCAGGTGGGCAACTTCCCGCAGGCGTTCAGCCATGTGCCGCTGATCGACACCGCGCTGCGTCTCACGGCGTCCGGCGCGTACGGAGGCTAGCCCCCGGCCCGGGCCCTGGCGGCCCGGGCACCCCTCATGTGCGGGCCCGGCCCGCGCCCAGCCGCTCGGCGCGCGAGCTGCGGGACCGGGCCCGCAGCGCGGTCCCAAGCGGGTCGACGCGGGTCGAGGCGGGGCATCGAGCGAGCGGCCAGGCAGTGTCCGGCGGACCTTGGCGCCTGCGGCGGGCT
>NZ_JAAAYH010000032.1:0-40894 GCF_018035285.1 Streptomyces sp. MK37H
TACGCCGCGTCCTCGAGGACCGGCTGACCGCCCTGGCCCGCGCCCATCAGGTGCCCGGTGCCCAACTCGCCCTGCACAGCGGCGGAATGACACTCGCCGTGGAGACCGGCGTCCTGGACGCGGACACCGGTGAGCCGTGCACCGCCGACGCGGCCGTGCCCATCGGCTCCATCACCAAGGCGTACACCGCGACCGTGGTGATGCTCCTGGTGGCGGACGGCGATGTGGAGCTGGACGACCGGCTCGGCGACCATGTGCCGGAGCTGCGGCGGTCCGGTCCGCCGTGCACGGTGCGCCAGGTGCTCAGCCACACCGCGGGGCTTCCGTCCGGACCCGACTCCGACCAGGTGGCCTCGCTGACCGCCGCGCGCTATCTGCTGGACCACTGCACCGACCGCACCCTGGTGATGCCCCCGGGGACGGACTTCTCCTACTCCAACGCGGGCTTCGTGGCCGCGGGCCGGCTGATCGAGACGGTCACCGGGATGAGCTGGCAGGAGGCCGTGCGGTCCGTTCTGCTCGATCCGCTGGGCACCGTGCCGTCCTTCATCGGCACGGCCGGCGCTCCGCACCGGCCCACGGCGCGCGGCCACTCGGCCAACAAGACCACCGGCAGAACGCGGCCGGTGCGGCAGAACCTCGCCCCCGCCGAGGCCGCGGCCGGCGCTCTGAGGGCCAGTGCCCTCGATCTGGTGGCGCTGGGCCGGGCCCATCTCGGCGACGGGGCCTCGGGATTGCTGCCCCGCGAGCTCGCGGAGGAGATGCGCCGCCCGGTGCCCGGCGCCGACCCCGGTGTGCTGGCCGACGGCTGGGGCCTGGGCTGGGGGCTCTTCCGGCACGGCGACAGCCTGTGGTTCGGGCACGACGGCAACGCCCAGGGCACCTCCTGCTTCCTGCGGGCCGATCCCGCCACGGGCGCGGTGGTCGGCTTCACCGCCAACGCGGGCACCGGCACCGAGCTGTGGAACGAACTGACCGATGTCCTCGGCGAGATCACCGGCGTCCGGGTGCCCCCCACACCCAGCCCACGGCGCCGGGCCACCCCCATGGCCGTGACCTCGCAGTGCACCGGGATCTACCTCAACGGCGACATCGAGTACCAGGTGACCATCAGCGACGGCGGCGGTCTCGCCCTGTCCGTGGACGGCGACCTCCCCGCGCCGCTGGTCTGCCACGAGGACCTCACCTGCGATCTGGTGGACCCCTCCTCCGGACGCAGGCTCCCCGGCGGGCGCTTCGTCCGCGATCCGCGGACCGGCGCCGTGGACCGGATCCAGCTCTCGGGCCGGATGGCCCGTAAGAGCGCCCTGGTCTGAGGGCCCACCGCCCCGCACACGGCCGTTCTCCCCACATCTCCCCCGGCCGGGCGCGGGCACACCGGCTCGGCGCCCGCCGGCCCGAGCCGCCCCCCATATCCGCCCGTTCAACCGCTCTGAAGGGCCACAACCCACCATGACGGACCACTACGAGACCTCATCGGTGTCCGCAACCCAACCCGTCCCGGACCTCCCTCCGGAGGCGTGGAACGCCACGGACCGCGCCGTCTCCCGCGCACCGCTCGGCGAGCTCTTCGCCGTCTGGGCGGAGCGCACCCCCAAGGCTCCGGCCCTGGTGGCGGACGGGCGCGAGTGGTCCTTCGGGGAGGTCGAGCGCTGGGCGAACCGGCTGGCCCACCATCTCATCGGGCAGGGCGTGGGTCCGGAGCGCGTGGTGGCGCTGGTGCTGCCCCGCTCGGCCGAACTGGTGGTGGCCGAGCTGGCGGTGGCGAAGGCCGGTGGCGCCTACCTCCCGATCGACCCCGCGCACCCCGAGGAGCGCCGGGCCATGATGCTGGCCGACGCCCGGCCGGTGGCCGTGCTGGACGACCCGGCGCGGATCCGGGAGCTGGGGGCCGGGGCGGGCCCGGATCACGCGCCCGGCCGGGGGGAACTGCTCGGCCCGCTGTGCCCCGAGCATCCCGCGTATGTCATCTACACCTCCGGCTCCACGGGGGTGCCCAAGGGCGTGCTGGTACCGCACGCCGGTCTGGGCAACTTCTCGGCCGCGACGGCGGCCCACTACCAGGTCCGGCCGGGCGACCGGGTGCTGCAGTTCTCCTCGCCCAGCTTCGACGCCTCCGTCCTGGAGCTGTGCTCCTCCCTGCTGGCCGGGGCGGCGCTGGTGGTGCCCCCGGAGGGGCCCCTGCTGGGCGCCGAGCTGGCGTCGGTCCTGCGGGAGAGGCGGGTGACCCATGCCCTGATCCCCCCGGCGGCGCTCGCCACTGTGCCCCCGGAGGAACTCCACGACGGGCTGTCCGACTTCCGCACGCTGATCGTGGGCGCGGAGGCGTGCCCCGCCGATCTGGTGGACCTGTGGGCACCCGGGCGGCGGATGGTCAACTCCTACGGCCCGACGGAGGCCACGGTCGTGGCCTCCTGGACGGACGCTCTGGCGGCGGGCTCCGGCGCCCCGCCGATCGGCCGTCCGCTGCCCAACACCCGGGTGTTCGTGCTGGACGAGGCGGCGCGGCAGGTGCCGATCGGGGTCACGGGAGAGCTGTGCATCGGCGGGGCGGGCCTGGCCCGCGGCTATCTCGACCGGCCGGGGCTGACCGCCGAGCGGTTCACCGCCTGCCCCTTCGGCCCGCCCGGCTCGCGGATGTACCGCACCGGTGACCTGGTCCGCTGGAACGCCGACGGCGAACTGGAATTCCTCGGCCGGGCCGACCAGCAGGTCAAGATACGCGGCTTCCGTATCGAACTGGGCGAGGTGGAGGCCGCGTTGGCCCGCCATCCCCAGGTGGGATCCGCCGTGGTCACCGTACGGGAGGACGAGCCCGGTCAGAAGCGGCTGGTCGCCTATGTGGTGCCGCCCAGCGGCGGGACCTCGCCGAAGGCCGCGGAGGTGCGTGCCGCGGTGGCCCGCGTGCTGCCGGCGCATATGGTGCCGTCCGCCTACGTCGTACTGGACGCGTTCCCCCTCACCCCGCACCGCAAGATCGACCGGCAGGCGCTGCCCGCCCCGCGCTCCGCGCCGGACGGCGACTCGCGCCACATCGCCCCGCGCACCCCCGCCGAGGAGGCCCTGGCCCGCATCTGGTCCGAGGTGCTGCCGGTGGACACCGTGGGCGTGGAGGACGACTTCCTGGGCCTGGGCGGCGACTCAATCCTCGGCGTGCGACTGCTGACCCGGATCCGGGCCGAGCTGGGCATGGAGCTCTCGCTGCGCGATCTGCTCGACGCCAGGACGGTGGCGCGGCTGGCCGGCAAGCTGCCCGCCGCGGCGGCCGACACGCCCGAGGCGCCGATCCCGCCCGCGCCGCGCGACCGTCCGCTGCCGCTGTCCTCCGCCCAGCGGCGGCTGTGGTTCCTGGACGATCTGACCTCCGGCGGAACCGAGTACAACACCGGGGCCGGACTGCGGCTCGACGGCCCGCTGGACGCGGCCGCGCTGCGCCGGGCGCTGGACCGGCTCGCCGCCCGCCATGACGCCCTGCGCACCACCTTCGCCACGGTGGACGGACACGGGGTGCAGCAGGTGGCCGCGCACGGGACCGTACCGCTCGAGCAGCTCGACCTCGGCGGGCATCCGGCGCGGCGGCGCGCCGAGGCGCTCGACGCCACGCTGACCGCCGAGCTGAACCGGCCCTACGACCTGAGACAGTCCCCGCTGACCAGGGCGCTGCTGATCCGGCTCGCCGACGAGGAGCACATCCTGCTGCTGGCGCAGCACCACATCGTCACCGACGGCTGGTCGGTCGGGCTGCTGGTGCGCGAACTGGCCGCGCTCTACGCCGCCGAGGTGTCCGGCACCGACGCCGCGCTCCCCCAGCCCGCCCTCCAGTACCCGGACTTCGCGGTGTGGGAGCGGAGCCGTCCCGCCACCGCAGGTGAGGACGCCGATCTGGAGTACTGGCGGGGCCGGCTGGCCGGGATACAGACGCTGGAGCTGCCCACCGACCGTCCGCGCCCGCCGGTGCGCACCACGGCGGGCGCGGTGCACCGCCGTGAGCTGCCCGCCGAGCTGGTGGCGGGGCTGGCCCGGCTCGGCAGGGAGCGGGACACCACGCAGTTCACCCTGCTCGCGGCCGCCGTCGCGGTGCTGTTCTCCCGCTACTCGGGCCAACGGGACATCGCCTTCGGCACCGTGACCGCCGGGCGCCACCGCAAGGAGCTGGAGTCGGTCGCCGGGTTCTTCGTCAACACCCTCGTGCTGCGCGCCGATGTGAACGGGGACAGCACGGTCGAGCGGTTCCTGGACGCGATGCGCGAGACGGTGCTGGACGCCTTCAGCCATGACCGGCTGCCGTTCGAGCGGGTGGTCGAGGAGCTGGCCCCGCGCCGCGACCCCAGCCGCAACCCGCTGGTGCAGGCGCTGGTCGTCCAGCAGAGCGCCATGGTGCCCGCCCAGGAGGCGGGGGGTGTGCGGATCACCGAGCACTCCCTGCCGCGCCCGGCCGCGCGGTTCGATCTGGTGCTGGAGTTCCTGCCCCGCGACGACGGCTCGCTGGGGCTGACCGTCGAGTTCAACTCCGATCTGTTCGACGCCGCCACGATCGAGCGGATGGCCGGGCATCTGCACCGGCTGCTGACCGCCATGGTGGCCGACCCCGGCGCCACCCTGATCGAGCTGCGGATGCTGGCCGACGCCGAGTGGCATGCGATGCTCGACGCCTGGAACGGGCCGGAGCGGCCCGCGGTCGAGGCCACCCTGCCCGGCCTCTTCGCCGCCCAGGTGGCGCGGCGGCCTACCGCCACCGCCGTGACCTGCGGGGACATCAGCCTCTCCTACGACGTGATGAACCGGCGCGCCAACCGGCTGGCGCGGCTGCTCATCGACCGTGGTGCCGGCCCCGAGCGGCTGGTGGCCCTCGCGCTGCCCCGCTCGGCCGAGCTCGTCGTCGTCCTGCTGGCGGTGCTCAAGGCGGGCGCCGGATATCTGCCGGTGGACCCCGAATACCCCGCCGAGCGCATCGCGTTCATGCTGGAGGACGCCGCGCCCTCGACCGTCCTCACCACCACCGGGGCGGCCGGCTGCCTGCCCGCGGACGCCGCACCGCTGCTGCTGGACGACCCGGGGGTACGCGCCCGGCTGGACGGGCTCGCGGACGGCGACATCACCGACGCCGAGCGGCTCCGGCCGCTGGTCCCGGCCCATCCCGCCTATGTCATCTACACCTCCGGATCGACCGGCCGGCCCAAGGGCGTGGTGGTCACCCACCGCAGTGTGGCGGAGCTCGCGGCCTGGGCCGAGGCGGAGCTGGGGCGGGAGCGGCTGACCGACGTGGTCGCCTCGACCTCGCTCAACTTCGATGTGTCGGTCTTCGAGATCCTCTGCCCGCTGCTGGCCGGCGGCAGCGTCGAGGTGGTGCGGGATCTGCTCGCCCTCACCGATCCCGAGGGGCGGCCGCGGGCGACTGGGCTGCTCAGCGGGGTGCCCTCGGTGTTCTCCCGGCTGCTGGGCGAGGATCGCCCGGCGGACTGGGCCCGGACCGTCGTACTGGCGGGCGAGGCGCTGCCCGCCCAGACCGTACGGGACATCCGGGAGGCCATGCCGTCCTGCCGGATCGCCAATCTGTACGGGCCGACCGAGGCCACGGTGTACGCCACCGGCTGGTTCTGCGACGGCCAGGCGCCCGCGCAGGCCCCGCCGATCGGCCGCCCGGTCGCGGGCACCCGCGCGTACGTACTGGACCCGACGCTGCGGCTGGTGCCGCCCGGGGTGACCGGTGAGCTGTATCTGGGCGGGCAGGGCCTGGCCCGGGGCTATCTGCGGCGGCCCGGGCTGACCGCCCACCGCTTTCTCGCGGACCCCTTCGGGGCGCCCGGCAGCCGGATGTACCGCACCGGTGACCTGGTCCGCTGGAACGGCGAAGGCCGGCTGGAGTACGTCGGCAGAACCGATTACCAGGTGAAGATCCGCGGCTTCCGCATCGAGCTGGGCGAGGTGGAGACGGCGCTGCTGCGCCACCCCGACATCGCCGAGGCGGCGGCCGTCGCCCGGGAGACGGACGGCCACCAGCGGCTGATCGGCTATGTGGTGGCCGCCGCGGGCGCGGAGCCCGACCCGGCGGGGCTGCGGCGGTTCCTGCGTCGCTCGCTGCCCGACTACATGGTGCCCGCCTCGGTCGTCGTCCTGGAGCGGATGCCCCTCAACCCCAACGGCAAGCTGGACCGCGGCCGGCTCCCCGAGCCGGACTGGGCCGAGGCCGCGGCACCGGGCTATGTGGCGCCCCGGACCGCCACCGAGCGGACCCTGGCGGCGGTCTGGGCCCGGATCCTGCGCGTGGAGCGCGTGGGGATGGAGGACAACTTCTTCTCCCTCGGCGGCGATTCGATCCTCAGCATCCAGTTGGTCTCCCAGGCACGGCAGGCCGGGCTCGCCATCACCTCGCGCGATGTCTACCGCCATCAGACGATCGCCGCGCTGGCCCTGCACCTGGACACCACCACGGCCCCGGCCGAGCCCACCTCCGAGGGGGACGAGACGGCCACCGGGGAGCTGCCGCTGACCCCCATTCAGCACTGGCTGTTCACCGCCGACCCCGAGCGGGCCGGCCACTTCAACCAGACCATCTCCCTGGTGCTGCCCGAGGATGTGGACGAGGACGCGCTGCGGCACGCCCTGGACGCGCTGGTGGACCACCATGACGCCCTGCGCTCCCGCTTCCAGCGGCGGGACGGCGGCTGGTACCAGCGGATCGAGGACCCGGCCGCCGTCCGCGTACCGCTCCAGACCACCGGCGCCGAGCACCTGGGCCGCTTCGACCTGGCCGAGGGGCCTCTGATGCGGGCGGTGCTCGACCGGGACGCCGGGCCGCGCCCGGTCCTCCACCTCACCATCCATCACGCGGTGGTGGACGGGGTGTCCTGGCGCGTCGTCCTGGAGGATCTCGACAGCGCCTACCGGCGGGCGGCCCGGGACGAGGGCGCCGGGCTTCCCGCGAAGTCCTCGCCGCTGCGCCGCTGGGCGCTGCGGCTCAACACCCATGCCGGGGAAGGCGGGTTCGCCGACGAGGAGGCGCACTGGACCGGTCTGGCCGGGGCCTGCGACCCCTCGCTGCCGACGGACCTGCACGGCACGGCCGGGGTAAGCGCGGTGAACACCTATGCCTCGGCCCGGTCGGTCACCGTCCGGCTCGGCCCGGAGGAGACCGCCGCACTCCTCCAGACGCTGCCCGAGGTCTACCGCACACAGGTCAACGATGTGCTGCTGAGCGCGCTGGCCCGGGTGCTGCGCCGCTGGACCGGGCGCGACCGGGTGCCGGTGGACGTGGAGGGCCACGGCCGGGAGGAGCTCTTCGCGGACCTGGATCTGTCCCGTACGGTCGGCTGGTTCACCACCCGCTTCCCGGTGGCGCTCGACCTTCCGGACGGCGGCTGGGGCGACGTCCTCAAGTCCGTCAAGGAGCAGATGCGGGCCGTACCACGGCGTGGTCTGGGCTATGGGGTGCGGCGCCATCTGCTCGATGACGCGGGCCTCCCCGACGGCCCCACGGCCGGGATCAGCTTCAACTACCTCGGCCGGTTCGAGGCGCCGGGCGGCGGCGACGGGCTCTTCCGCGGTCTGCACCGGGAGCTGGCCCTGGACGCCGACCCCAGCTCACCGCGCCCGCATCCGCTGGAGGTGGTGGGCCGGGCCTGGGGGGACCACCTGGAGTTCACCTGGTTCTACTCCGCGCGGCTGCACCGGGAGGAGACGGTCGCCCGGCTCGCCGGGGAGTTCCGCGAGGCGCTGTGCGAGATCGCCCGGCACGGCAGCGCGCCCGGCGCGGGCGGCCGCACCCCGTCCGACTTCCCGCTCGCCGCCCTCGACCAGGCCGCCGTGGACCGGCTGGCCGGGAACGGCGGCACGGTGGAGGACATCTACCCGCTCACCCCCACCCAGGCGGGCATGCTGTTCCACGCCTTGGCGCAAGGCGACCGGCGGGCCTACTTCCAGCAGCTCACCTTCGTCCTCGACGGGGTGCCGGAGCCGGCGGCGCTGGCCGCGGCCTGGCAGCAGGTCGCCGACCGCACCCAGGTGCTACGCGCCCGGGCGGTGTGGGAAGGGGTGCCGGAGCCGGTCCAGGTGGTGGAGCGCGGGGTCCGGATCCCGGTGGCCCTGCTCGACTGGCGTCATCTGTCCGGCCCGGACGAGCGCCGGCAGGAGCTGGGGAGGTTCCTCGCCGAGGACCGGGAGCGCGGGCTCGACCTGGCCGCCGCCCCGCTGACGCGGCTGGCGCTGGCCCGGCTGTCGGAGACCGAGGTCCAGGTGGTGTGGACGTTCCACCATCTGATCCTGGACGGCTGGAGCCTGTTCCAGGTGCTCTCCGATGTCTTCCACTGCCACGCACGGGCGCGTGACGGGGCGTCCGGCGCGGCCATGGCCACCGGGCTGCCCGGCCGCCGCCCGTTCGGCGACTATGTGGCCTGGCTGCGGGAGCGCGACGGGGCCCTGGCCGAGCAGCACTGGCGGGCCCGGCTCGGCGATCTCACCGAGCCCACCCCGCTGCCGTACGACCGGGAGCCCACCGAGACCCATCACGCCGAGTCCACCGAAGACCTCCGCGTCACCCTGCCCGCCGCCACCACCCAGCGGCTCCAGACCCTGGCACGGGACGAGGGGCTCACCCTGAACACCGTGGTGCAGGGCGCCTGGGCGCTGCTGCTGGCCCGCCGGTCCGGCCGCGAGGACGTGGTCTTCGGGACCACGGTGTCCGGACGGCCGCCGGAGCTGCCGGGCGTGGAGACGATGAACGGGCTGTTCATCACCACCGTGCCGACCCGCCTCACGGTTCCGGCCGGGTCCACCCTGCTGTCCTGGCTGAGCACGGTGCAGTCCGGGCAGACCGAGGACCGGCGGTTCGACTTCGTACCGCTCACCCGGCTGCGCTCCTGGACCGCTCTGCCCGAGCGGGTGAACCTCTTCGACTCCATCGTGGTCTTCGAGAACTATCCGATCGGCGGGGACCTCGCCGCCGCGCACGGCCTCGCCCTGCGCGAGCTGAACGGCGTCGAGACCACCAACTACCCGCTGTCCCTGGTGGTCTACCCCGGCGAGGAGCTGGCGCTGCGGCTCGGCTACGACCCGGCGCTGTTCGACGAGGCCACCGCCCGGCGCATGGCGGAGCACCTGACGGTGCTGCTGACGGCCATGGCCGACACCCCGGACCGGGCGCCCGCACACCTTCCGCTGCTCACCGCCGCCCGCCGCGACCAGGTGCTCCGGGAGTGGAACGACACCGCGGTCCCGCTGCCCGAGTCCACGGTGGCCGGGCTGTTCGCCGAGCGGGTGCGGTGTGCGCCGGACGCGACGGCCCTGGACGGCGAGGCGGGCCCGGTGAGCTACCGGGAGCTGGACATCCGCGCCAACCGGCTGGCCCACCGCCTCATCGGCCACGGCGTCGGCCCGGAGCGCCCGGTGGCCGTCCTGATGGACCGGTCGGTGGAGCTGGTGGTGGCGCTGCTGGCGGTCGTCAAGGCGGGCGGGGCGTACGTACCGCTGGACATCCGCGCCCCCGGGGACCGGCTGCGGAGCGTGCTGGCGGAGGCGGGCGCGGAGGTGCTGCTGACCGACCACGCGTGGGAGCGCACGGCGGCGACCATCTCGGACGCCGCGCGGACCCTGCTCGTGGAGCCCGACGGCGACGACGGCCCGTCGCAGCCGCCGAACGTGGCGCTCTCCCCCGACAACGCCCTGTATCTGATGTTCACTTCGGGCTCCACCGGGCGGCCCAAGGGCGTCGCGGTGCGCCACCGCGATGTGACCGCCCTCGTCGCGGACCGCGCCTTCGCGGACCACGACCGGGTGCTGGTGCACTCGCCCCAGGCGTTCGACGCCTCGACATACGAGCTGTGGGTGCCGCTGCTGCGCGGCGGCCGGGCCGTGCTGGCGCCCGCCGGGGACGTGGACGCGGACACCGTGCGCCGGGCGATCGCCGAGTACGGGGTGAGCTGTCTGTGGCTGACCGCCGGGCTGTTCCGGCTGCTGGCGCAGGAGGCGCCGGAGTGTCTGCGCGGCGCCCGGGAGGTGTGGACCGGCGGTGAGGCGGTGCCCCCGGGCGCGGTGCGCCGGGTGCTCGTGGCCTGCCCGGACCTGACGGTGATGGACGGCTACGGGCCCACCGAGACCACGACCTTCGCCACCCGGCGCCCCTTCCGCGCCGGGGAGGAGCTGCCGCGCTCGCTGCCCATCGGACGGCCGCTGGACAACACCCGGACGTACGTCCTCGACGGCGCCCTCCAGCCGCAACCGCCGGGCATTCCCGGGGAGTTGTACATCGCGGGCGCCGGGGTGGCGCGGGGCTACCATGGCCGCCCCGGCGCCACCGCCGAGCGGTACATCGCCGATCCGTTCGGGCCGCCCGGCTCCCGGATGTACCGCACCGGGGACATCGTGGCCTGGACGGACGACGGTGAACTGCGCTTCGTGGGCCGCGCCGACGACCAGCTGAAGGTCCGGGGCTTCCGCATCGAGCCGGGCGAGATCGAGGCCGCGCTGACCCGTCACGAGGCCGTGGCGGAGGCGGTCGTCGCGCTCTCCCGGGTGGGCGATCGCACGCTGCTGACCGGCTACGCGGTGCCGGTGGTCGGGGCCGAGGTGCCCGACGCCGGGGAGCTGCGGTCCTTCCTGGGCGGCCTGCTGCCCGACTACATGGTGCCCTCGGCGTTCGTCACCCTCGACGCGCTGCCGCTCACCCGCAACGGCAAGGTGGACCGCCGCCGGCTGCCCGCGCCCGACCCGGCGGCGGCCGGGACGGCGGGGTATGTGGCGCCCCGTACCGACACCGAGCGGGCCCTCGCGGAGATCTGGGGCACCCTGCTGGGGCGGGAGCGGATCGGCGCCGAGGACAACTTCTTCCATCTGGGCGGGGATTCGATCCTCAGCATCCAGGTGGCCTCCCGCGCCCGGCAGGCGGGGCTGGCCTTCACCCCCCGCGAGCTCTTCCGGCACCCGACCATCGCCTCGCTCGCCGCCGTCACCACCCCGACCGCGGCGCCCGCCGCCGACACCGGGCCGGTGACCGGTGAGGTGCCACTCACCCCGATCCAGCACTGGTTCTTGCGTCTGCGGACCGACCGGCCCGGCCACTTCAACCAGTCCGTGGTCGTGGAGCTCCAGCGGGAACCGGACCTCCGCGCGCTCCGCGCGGCGCTCGACGCGCTGCTGGTCCACCATGACGCGCTGCGCATGCGGTTCGAGCCCGGCGCCGACGGAAGCCCGCGGCAGTACTGCCCGCAGCCGGACCTGACGGCCCCGGCGCCCCTGCGGGAGCACGACCTGTCGGGGCTCGACGCGGACCAGTGCCGGGCCGTCGAGGACGCGGCGATGGCGGAGGCGCAGGCCGGGTTCGACCTGGCGCGGGGTCCGCTGCTGGCCGCGCGGCTGTTCCACCGCGGAGAGGCGCAGCGGCCGACGCTCTTCCTCACCGCCCACCACCTCGTGGTGGACGGTGTCTCCTGGCGGGTGCTGCTGGAGGATCTGAACACCGCGTACCAGCGGCTGCTCGCGGGCGGGCGGGACGGCCTCGGCCCTCGCACCACATCCGTACGGGACTGGTCCCGAAAGCTCACCGAGCACACCGCCGCCGGTGGTTTCGACGCCGAACTCCCCCACTGGCGGGCGGTGACCGCGGAGTGCGCCGCGGGGCTGCCCGTGGACGGCGAGGGGGACAACACGGTGGCGTCCATGGCCTCGGTCACCGTCCGGCTGGACCGGGAGCGCACCGAGGCGCTGCTGCGGCAGGTCCCCGAGGTCTACCGCACCCGTGTGGACGATGTGCTGCTCGCGGCGCTGGGCCGGGTGCTCGCCGACTGGACCGGGCGGCGCCGGATCGCCGTGGACCTGGAGGGCCACGGCCGGGAGGAGCATCTGCTGGACGGGGTGGACCTGTCCCGCACCGTCGGCTGGTTCACCAGCCTCTATCCGGTCGCCCTGGACGTCCCGGGCGGTGGCTGGGGCGAGACGCTGAAGTCCGTCAAGGAGCAGCTGCGGGCGGTGCCCACACGTGGCATCGGCCACGGCGCGCTGCGCCACCTCTCCCCCGACTCCGGGCTCCGGGGCGCGGCGGAGCCCGGCATCAGCTTCAACTACCTCGGACAGTTCGACTGGTCGGCGGCGGATGACGACACCGGTCTCGTCCGCACCGTACGGGGCGGTCTGAGCGGTGACGCCGCGCCCGACACGGCCCGCGCGCATCTGCTGGACGTCGTGGGCCGGGTGGAGCGCCGGTGCCTGGAGATCACCTGGTACTACGGCTCGGGGACGCACACCGAGGAGACGGTGGCCGGGCTGGCGCGGGGGATGCTCCGCGCGCTGGAGGAGATCATCGGTCACTGCGCCGATCCCGCGGCGGGCGGCCGTACCCCGTCGGACTTCCCGCTGGCCCGGCTCGACCAGACCGCGGTGGACCGGATCGCCGCCGACGGCCGGGCGGTGGAGGACATCTATCCGCTGACCCCGACCCAGGCCGGGATGCTGTTCCACGGGCTGATGGACCCGGCGTCGGACGCGTATGTCAACCAGGTCCAGCTGACGCTGACCGGGGTGGGCGAGCCACAGGCGCTGGCCACCGCGTGGCGGCGGACAGTGGACGCCAATCCGATCCTGCGCACCCATCTGGTGTGGGCGGACACCCCGGAGCCGCTCCAGGTCGTGACAGACCGGGCGGCGCTCCGGATCGTCCACCACGACTGGACGCGGCGGCCCGAGGAGTGGCGCGAGGCCGAGCTGGACCGGATGCTCGCCGAGGACCGGGCCGAGGGGATCGACCTGGCCACTGCGCCGCTGATGCGGCTGGCGCTGATCCGGCTGTCCGCCGACGAGGTGCGGATCGTCTGGACCTTCCACCATGTGCTGCTCGACGGCTGGAGCGCGGCACAGGTCTTCGACGAGGTCTGCGAGCGGTACGCGGCGCTGACCTCGGAACGGGCGCCCGTGGTGCCCGCCCGCCGGCCGTTCCGCGAGTACCTGGGCTGGCTCGGCGACCAGGACACGGCGGAGGCCGAGCGGTACTGGCGTACGGCGCTGGCCGGGTTCACCTCGCCCACCGAACTGCCGCGCGACCGGCCCGCGCCGGAGGCGCACCGCAGCGCCTCCTCGGGCTCGCACCGGGTCACGCTGAGCGCCGAGGAGTCCGCCCGGCTCCGGATGACCGCGCAGCGGGGCGGGCTGACCATGAACACGGTGGTGCAGGGCGCCTGGGCGCTGCTGCTCTCCCGGTACAGCGGGGCTGACGACCTGTGCTTCGGCACCACCGTCTCGGGGCGGCCGGCCGCGCTGCCGGGCGTCGAGTCCATGGTCGGGGTGTTCATCAACACCATCCCCACCCGGGTCCGGGTGGCCGGGGAGAGCGGACTGCTGGACTGGCTGCGGGAGCTGCAGTCGGCGCAGTCGGAGTCCCGGCTCTTCGAGTTCGTGTCCCTGGCGCAGCTGGGGAGCTGGAGTGAGGTGCCCGGCGGGGTGAGCCTCTTCGACTCCATCGTGGTCTTCGAGAACTACCCGTTCGACAGCGAGGCCATCGCGGCCCACGGTCTGGGCATCCGGCAGGAGCGGGATGTGGAGCCCACCAACTACGCGCTCAGCGTGGTGGTGGCGCCCGAGGAGCGGCTGTCGATCTGCCTGGACTACGACCCCGACGCGTTCGACGCCCCGACGATCGAGCGGCTGGGCGGCTGTCTGCGGAATCTGCTGGTGGAGATGGCGGCCGATCCGGAGCGGCGGCTGGATGAACTGCCGCTGGTCGGCGAGGCCGAGACACGCGGCATCCTCGACCGCTTCAGCGGCCCGGTCTCCGCGGCGCCGGACGCGGTGCTGCCCGCGCTCTTCGATGCGCAGGCGGCCCGTACGCCGGACGCGGTGGCGGTGATGGGCGACGGCGGACCG
This sequence comes from Streptomyces sp. MK37H, assembly GCF_018035285.1. NCBI lineage: Bacteria > Bacillati > Actinomycetota > Actinomycetes > Kitasatosporales > Streptomycetaceae > Streptomyces > Streptomyces sp. MK37H. The sequence continues at coordinate 13,846 of NZ_JAAAYH010000032.1, forward strand.
CTGACCTACCGGGAGCTGAACGAGCGCGCCAACCGGCTGGCCCGGCTGCTGATCGCCGCGGGCGCCGGGCCGGAACACTTCGTGGCCCTGGCCCTGCCGCGCACACCGGAACTGGTGGTGGCGGTGCTGGCGGTGCTCAAGAGCGGGGCGGCCTATCTCCCGGTCGACCCGGCGTATCCGGCGGAGCGGATCGCCTTCATGCTCGGCGACATCGCCCCGGACACGGTGGTGACCACCGGGGAGGTGGCGGACCGGATTCCCGCCGGAGCGGGTGGCGGCCGGATCCTGCTGGACGACGCGGAGCTCCGGGGGCGGCTGGCCCAACTGCCCGCCCAGGACATCGGCGACGCCGAGCGGCGCTGCCCGCTGCTCCCCGGCCATCCGGCGTACGCCATCCACACCTCGGGGTCGACCGGAACGCCCAAGGGCGTCGTGGTCACCCATGGGAGCGTGGCCGCCCTGGCGGCGTGGGCGCGGGAGGAGTTCGGCGCCCAGGGGCTCTCCCATGTGGTGGCCTCGACCTCCCTCAACTTCGATGTGTCGGTCTTCGAGATCCTCTGCCCGCTGCTGGCCGGTGGGGCCATCGAGATCGTCCGCGATCTGCTCACGCTGGCCGAGCGGAGGGAAGGCTGGACGGCGAGCCTGATCAGCGCCGTGCCCTCGGCGCTCGGGCAGGTGCTCGGCAAGGGGTCGGTCTCGGTGACGGCGGGCACCGTGGTGCTGGCGGGCGAGGGGCTCGCCGCCCGCACCGTGAAGGAGGTCCGGGCGGCCATCCCCGGCTGCCGGGTGGCGAACATCTACGGGCCCACCGAAGCGACCGTCTACGCCACCGCCTGGACCTGCGACCCCGCCGATCCGGACCGCACCCCGCCCATCGGCGCCCCGGTGGCCGCCACCCGGGCCTACGCACTGGACGCGCGGATGCGGCCGGTGCCGGTCGGGGTGCCGGGAGAGCTCTATCTGGCGGGGCCGGGGCTCGCCCGGGGGTACTTCGGCCGGCCGGGGCTGACCGCGCAGCGGTTCACGGCCGATCCGTTCGGCCCCGCGGGCGGCCGGATGTACCGCACCGGCGACCTGGTCCGCTGGGACGAGCGGGGGCAGCTGGAGTACCTGGGCAGAACCGACGACCAGGTCAAGGTGCGCGGTTTCCGTATCGAGCTGGGCGAGGTCGAGGCCGCGCTGGCGCGCCATCCCGGTGTCGCCGGGGCGGCCGCGGCCGTCGTCGACACCGGCGGTCACAAGCGGCTGGCCGGCTATGTGGTGCAGGTCCCGGGCTCCCCGCCGGTGGACACCGCCGCGATCCGCGCCTTCCTCGCCACGAGTCTGCCGGACCATATGGTCCCCTCGGCCGTGGTCGTCCTGGACCGGCTGCCGCTGGGGTCCAGCGGCAAGCTGGACCGGCGTGCGCTGCCCGCGCCCGTCTGGGCGGCCCGCGCCACCGGCCATGTCGAGCCGCGCACGGAGACCGAGAAGGCCCTCGCCGCCATCTGGGCGGAGGTGCTCGGTGTGGAGCGGATCGGCGTGGAGGACAACTACTTCGCCCTCGGCGGCGATTCCATCCTCAGCATCCAGATCGTCTCCGCCGCCCGGCGGGCCGGGATCGAGCTGACCCCGCGCCATCTCTTCGTTCACCAGACCGTGGCGGACCTGGCGGCGGCCGCGCGGGAGGCCCCGGCCACGGCGACCGCGACCGAGCGGGGTCCGGTCGTCGGGGAGGTGCCGCTGACCCCGATCCAGCACTGGCTCTTCGACCAACTCGACGCCACGGCGGGGCACTTCACCCAGTCGGTCTCGGCCGAACTGACCGCGCCGGTGGACGAGGGCGCGCTGCGCACCGCCCTGTCCACGGTGCTGACCCACCATGACGCCCTGCGGCTGCGCTTCGAGCGGACCGAGAACGGCGCCGTGCGCCAGCACAACGCCCCGCCGGACGCGGAGCCGGCTTGGGACGTCCACGATCTGTCCGTCGTGGCGCCGGAGCGGCGGGACGCGGTGATGCGGGAGACGGCGGGGCGGATCCGGGCCGGGTTCGATCTGGCCCGGGGACCGCTGCTGCGCGCCGTGCTCTTCACCCGGGGCGAGGCGGAACGGCCCGTACTGTTGCTGACGGCCCACCACTTGGTGGTGGACGCCGTCTCCTGGCGCATCGTGCTGGAGGATCTCGACACCGCCTACCGGCAGATCGTCGCGGGACGGACACCGGAGCCGGGCCCCAAGACCACGTCGTTCCGCACCTGGGCGCTGCGTCTGACCGAGCACACCGCCGCCGGGGGCTTCGACGCCGAGCGCGACCACTGGGCGGCCTCCCACGGCGCCGCCGACCTCCCCACGGACGGCGAGGGCCCCAACACCGCCGCCTCGGAGGAGCAGGTGACCGTCCGGCTCGACGCCGAGGAGACCCGTCTGCTGCTGCAGGAGGTGCCGGGCGCGTACCGGACCCGGGTCAACGACGTGCTGCTGTGCGCCCTGGGACGGGTGCTGGCCCGCTGGACCGGCCGGGACACGGTGGCGGTGGCCCTGGAGGGGCACGGCCGGGAGGAGATCTTCGGCGGGGTCGATCTGTCCCGTACGGTCGGCTGGTTCACCAGCATGTTCCCCGTCGTACTGGAGGCCCCCGCCTCCTCAGGGCTGGAACGGACGCTGAAGGCCGTCAAGGAACGGCTGCGGGCGGTCCCCGGGAACGGCCTGGGCTACGGCGCGCTGCGCCATCTGTCCGGCTCGGCCGCCGCCGGGCTTCCCGCCGCCCCGAAGATCAGCTTCAACTACCTGGGCCAGCAGGACTGGGAGCCCCCGGCGGGTGGTCTGCTGCACGCCCTGACCGGTGGGCTGGAGGGCGATATGAGCCCGGAGGCGCCCCGGCCGCATCTGCTCGATGTGATCGGCCAGGTGGCGGACCGGCGGCTCGAACTCAGCTGGTCCTACTCCCGGTCGCTGCACCAACGCGCCACGGTGCGCCGGCTCGCCGAGGAGATGGCGGAGGAGCTGCGGGCGATCGTCCGGCTGTGCACCCGCCCGGACGCGGGCGGGCGGACACCGTCGGACTTCCCGCTGGCCGCTCTTGACCAGGAGACCGTCGACCGGTTGGCGGGCGACGGCCGGGACGTGGCCGATATCCATCCGCTGACCCCGACCCAGTCCGGGCTGGTCTTCCATGCCCTGGCCCAGCGGGGCCAAGGGCTCTATGTGGAGCAGGCGACGTTCGTCCTGGACGGGGTCGGCGACTCCGGAGTGCTGGCCGCCGCCTGGCAGCATGTCGTGGACCGCACCCCGGTGCTGCGCGGCGCGGTGGTGGTACACGATGTGCCCGAGCCCCTGATGATCGTCCGCCGCACCGCGGCCGTACCGGTCGAGGAGCTCGACTGGAGCGGCCTCACGGAGGACGAGCGCACGGCCGAGCTGGAGCGGCTGCTGGACCGGGACCGCGCCCGCGGGATCGAGCTCACCGCGGCCCCGCTGCTCCGCGTCACCCTGGCCCGGCTCTCCCCCGGTGAGGTGCGGGTGCTGTGGACCTTCCACCATGTGCTGCTGGACGGCTGGAGCGTCTTCCAGGTGCTCGGCGATGTCTTCGCCGCCCATGCCGCCCTGGCCGCCGGTGAGCAGCCGAGACTGCCGGCCCGCAGGCCGTTCGCCGACTATGTGGCCTGGCTCGCCCGTCAGGACCGCACGCGCGCCGAGGCGCACTGGCGGCAGGCCCTGGGAGGATTCACCTCTCCCACTCCCCTCCCCTATGACCGCAGGCCGACGCCGGAGATCGCCACCCGGTCCTCGCGCTGGCTGTCGCACCGGCTCGGTGAGCGGGACACCGCCGCACTCCAGGACTTCGCACGGCGGCACCGGCTCACGCTGAATACGATCGTGCAGGGCGCTTGGGCCTTGCTCGTATCTCGCTTGAGCGGTGAGTCGGACGTCTGCTTCGGGACGACGGTCTCCGGGCGGCCGGCGGAGCTGCCCGGCGCGGACGACATCACCGGCATCTTCATCAACACCCTCCCGGTGCGGTGCGCGGTGGACGGCACCGCCGGTACCGCCGCCTGGCTGCGCGAGCTCCAGGCCGAGCAGGCGGACGCGCGCGGCTTCGGCCAGGTGCCGCTGGCCCAGCTGCGGGGCTGGAGCGAACTGCCCGCCGGGGCGGACCTCTTCGAGAGCCTGGTGGTGTTCGAGAACTACCCCATCAACAGCTCCGCGGCGGCCGAGCACGGGCTGCGGGTGCGCGATCTGAACGCCCTGGAGTCCACCAACTACGCGCTGACCGTGGTGGTCTCGCCCGGATCCGAACTGTCCGTGGAACTCGGCTACGACCCACGGCTGTTCGAGGAGTCCACCGCCGGGGCGCTGGCCGACCGGCTCACCCATCTCCTCGGCGCGCTGGCCGCGGCCCCCGACGAACTGCCGCTGGACCGCATCGACATCCTTCCGGCCGCCGAACGCCGCCGCCTCCTGGTGGACTGGAACGACACCGCCCGGCAGCTGCCCCGGGCGACCTGGGCCGAGCTCGTCGAGGCGGCGGCGGACCGCCGGCCCGACGCGACGGCGGTGGACTCCCCCGGCCTCCGGCTGACCTACGCGGAGCTGGACGGCCGGGCCAACCGCCTGGCCCATCACCTCATCGGGCAGGGCGTGGGCCCCGGCCGGATCGTCGCGCTGGTGCTGCCCCGCTCGGTGGAGTCCGTCGTCGCCCGGCTCGCGGTGGCCAAGGCCGGTGGCGCCTATCTGCCCATCGACCCCGACTACCCGGCCGAGCGCGTCGAGCTGATGCTCAAGGACTCCGCCCCGCATCTGGTGATCGAGCGGGCCGCCGAGGCCGAGGCGCCGGACGGCCCGGCGCACCGCCCCACGGACGCGGACCGGCTCACCGCCGTCCACCCGGACGACCCCGCCTATGTGATCTACACCTCCGGGTCCACCGGAATGCCCAAGGGCGTGGTCGTCACCCACCGCGGGATCGCTGGGTTCGCCGCCGCCGAGGCCGAGCACTTCCAGGTGCGGCCGGGCGACCGGGTGCTGCGGTTCTCCTCGCCCGGTTTCGACGCCTCCGTGCTGGAGCTGTGCATGGCGCTGCCGTCCGGGGCCACGCTGGTGGTGCCCGAGCCCGGCCCGCTGCTGGGCGGCCATCTCGCGGACGTGCTGCGGCGGCAGCGGATCACCCACACCCTCATCCCGCCCGCCGCCCTCGCGACACTGCCCCCGGGGACCGAGCGGGAGCTGCCCGATCTGCGGACGCTGATCGTGGGAGGGGACGCCTGCGGCGCGGACCTGGCCGCCCGCTGGGCGCCGCACCACCGCATGATCAACGCGTACGGACCGACCGAGACCACCGTGGTGGCCACCTGGTCCGAGCCGCTCCACCCCGACGGCACCCCGCCGCCGATCGGGCGGCCCATCCCCAACACCCGAGTGCATCTGCTCGACGCGCGGCTGCGCCCGGTGCCGGTGGGGGTGGCCGGCGAGCTGTGGGTCAGCGGTCCGTCGCTCGCCCGCGGCTATCTGGGCCGTGCCGGGCTGACCGCCGCCCGGTTCGTCGCCGACCCGTTCGGACCGCCCGGCTCCCGGATGTACCGCACCGGTGACCTCGCCCGCTACGACGCGGAAGGCCGCCTGCACCATCTGGGACGCGGCGACCACCAGCTCAAGCTGCACGGCCATCGCATCGAGGCCGGTGAGGTGGAGACCGCGCTGTGCGGCCACCCCGCCGTCGCGGAGGCCGTGGTGACGGTGCGGGAGGACGAGCCCGGGGTGCGCCGGCTGGTGGCCCATCTGGTCCTCGCACCCGGGGCCGGTGCCCCGGCCGACACCGAGTTGCGCACCCATCTGGGCCGGACGCTCCCCGGCCCGATGGTCCCGTCGGCGTTCGCCGTGCTGGACCGGCTGCCGCTTAACGAGAACGGCAAGACCGACCGCGCGGCGCTGCCCGCGCCCGGCCCCGCCACCATCACCGCCGCACCGGCCGCCCACATCCCCCCGCGCACCCCCACCGAGGAGGTCATCGCGGAGATCTGGTCGGAGGTGCTGGAGGTGTCGCCGGTCGGCGCGGAGGACGAGTTCTTCGCCCTGGGCGGTGACTCGGTCCGCAGTCTGCTGATCGCCTCCCGCGCCAAGGAGGCGTTCGCCGTCGATCTGACCCCGCGGGACATTCTGACCGCGCGCACCGTCTCCGCCCTCGCCGACCTGGTCGAGGAGCACATCCTGCGCGAACTCGAAGACGCCGCTTCCGGCGGCAGCGACCACGACGACCGGTGAGGAAGGACGACATGACGTCTTCGAGGAAGGACCGCGCTTCCGCCCTGCCCGAGGAGCTGCGGGAGGCGCTGCGCCGCCGCCTCGCGGGCAAGGCCGGGCGCGCCGACGCCATCCCCCGCGCGGACCGCGCGCGGCCGCTGCCGCTGTCCTTCGCCCAGGAGCGGCTGTGGTTCCTGCACACCCTCCAGCCGGAGGAGGCCGGGTACAACAGCGCGCTGGCGCTGCGGCTGACCGGCGCGCTGGACGTGGCGGCGCTCTCCCGGGCGCTGGATGCCCTGGTGGAGCGCCATGAGGCGCTGCGGACCACGTTCGACGACCTCGACGGCCGGCCCGCCCAGGTGGTGCGCCCGGCCGCGCCCGTCCCGCTGCCGGTGGCCGGCCTCACCGGCGACGACCGGGATCCGGAGGCGCTGGACCGGCTGCTGCTGGCCGAGTACGCCCGGCCGTTCGAGCTGCGGACCGGTCCGGCGCTGCGGGCGCTGCTGATCCGCCTGGCCGAGGACGCGCATGTGCTGCTGCTCACGGCCCATCACATCGTCACCGACGGCTGGTCGATGGGGGTGCTGCAGGACGAGCTGTGCGCGCTCTACGACGCCGGGCCCGGCGCGGACCCGCTGCCCCCGGTGCCGGTGCAGTACCCGGACTTCGCCGTGTGGCAGCGGGAGCGGCTCTCCGGGGCCGCCCTGGACCGCCAGCTCGACTACTGGAAGGGGCGGCTGGACGGCGTCGTCCCGCTGGAGCTGCCCACCGACCGGCCCCGGCCCGCTGCGCCCACCTCGGCGGGGGCGATCCACGAGTTCACCGTGGGCCGCGCCACCGCGGACCGGCTGCGGGCGCTCGCGGCACACGAGCGGACCACGCTGTTCACGGCGCTGGTCGCCGCCTGTCAGGGGCTGTTCGCCCGCTGGTCGGGACAGGACGACATCGCCATCGGCACCGTCACCTCCGGCCGTGGCCGCACCGAACTCGAGCGCGCCGTCGGCTTCTTCGTCAACACGGTGGTGCTGCGCTCCGCGGTGGACACGGCCCGTTCCTACCGTGAGCTGCTGGCCGACGCCGGGGCCACGGTGCTGGACGCCTTCGCCCATGACGAGGCGCCGTACCAGCGGCTGGTGGAGGCCGTGGGGGCGCGCCGGGAGGCGGGCCGCAATCCGCTGTTCGATGTGATGGTCCTGCTGCACAGCGCCCCGAGGAGCGCGCCCCGGCTGTCCGGCCTGGCCGCGACGAGCGTGGCCGTGCCCCGGCGGTCGGCCACCTTCGACCTCAGCGTCGAATTCGTCGAGGACGGGGAGGAGTTGCGGGGGCTGCTGGAGTACAGCACCGAGCTGTTCGATCAGGCGACCGCCGAGCGGATGGCGGGACATCTGCTGGTGCTGCTGGACGGGGTGGCCGCCGAACCGGACCGGCCGGTGCGCGAGCTGCCGCTGCTCACCGACGGGGAGCGACGGCGGATGACGGCCGTCGGGCACGGCCCCGCGCTCGCGGTCGAACCGGCCGCGTTCCCGGCGGTGTTCGAGGCGGCGGCGGCCCGTACCCCGGAGGCCACGGCGCTGGTGGCCTCCGACGCCACCTACGACTTCGCGGAGCTGAACGCCGCCGCCAACCGGCTGGCCCACCATCTGATCGCCCAGGGCGTGGGCCCGGAGCGCGTCGTCGGGGTGAAGCTGCCCCGGACCTCCGACATGATCGTGGCGATCCTGGGTGTGCTCAAGGCGGGCGGGGTCTATCTGCCTCTCGATCCCGGACTGCCCGCCGAGCGCCTCGCGTTCCTCCTCGCCGACGCCGAGCCCGCGCTGGTGCTCGACGAGACCGCCCTGCGCGCCGTCCCGGCCACGCTGCCGGTGGCGAATCCCACGGACGCGGACCGGACCGCCGCACTGCACCCCGACAGCGCCGCCTACGTCCTGTACACCTCGGGCTCCACCGGCCGCCCCAAGGGGGTGGCCGTGGAGCACCGGTCGCTGGTCAATCTGCTGGTCGGCCACCGCGAGGGCTTTGTGGCCGAGGCGGGCGGCGGACCGCTGCGCGCGGCGCTGACCGCGTCGTTCTCCTTCGACACCTCGCTGGAGGGATTGCTGCTGCTGGCCGACGGCCATGAGCTGCACCTCATCGACGAGGCCAACCGGCTCGACCCGGCCGCGCTCGTGGCGCGTGTCGCCGAGCACCGTATCGACTTCCTCGACCTCACACCCTCGTATCTGCGGCAGCTCCTCCCGGCCGGGCTGCTGGACCACCCCCGGCACCGGCCGCGGGTGCTGATGCTGGGCGGCGAGGCCATCGGTTCGTCGCTGTGGTGGCGGCTGGCGGACACGCCGGGGACGACGGCGTACAACTTCTACGGTCCGACCGAGTGCACCATCGACGCGCTCGCCGCCCGGATCGGCGGCGCGGGGCGTCCGGTGGTGGGCCGCCCGCTGGGCAATCTGCGCGCCCATGTGCTCGACTCCCGGCTCCAGCCGGTGCCGGTGGGGGTGGCGGGTGAGCTGTATCTGGCGGGTGAGCAGGTGGCCCGGGGGTACCGGGGCCGTCCGGGGCTGACCGCGTCCCGCTTCGTGGCCGATCCGTACGGGCCCGCCGGGAGCCGGATGTACCGCACCGGGGACCTGGCCCGCTGGACCGCGGACGGGGAGCTGGACTACCTCGGCCGGGCCGACGACCAGGTGAAGATCCGGGGCCACCGGATCGAACCGGGCGAGGTCGAGGCGGCGTTGCTCGATCTGCCGGCCGTCGCGGAGGCGGCCGTCGTCGCGGTGACCGACGACCGCGGCCACGCCCGGCTGGCCGCCTACTACGTGCCCGCGCCCGGTGGTGAGCCGCCCGCCTCCGGTGAGTTGCGCGCGGCTCTCGGGCGCACCCTGCCCGGCCATATGGTCCCCGGTGCCTTCGTCGCCCTCGACGCCATGCCGCTCAACACCAGCGGCAAACTGGACCGCCGGGCGCTGCCCGCCCCACGGCTGGACGCGGACCGGCCGGAGCGGGACACCACCGCGCCGCGCACCGAGGCGGAGCGGGAGCTGGCGCGGATCTGGGCCGAGGTGCTGGGCGCCCGGACGGTGGGGGTGAACGACAACTTCTTCGAGCTGGGCGGCGATTCGATCCTCAGCATCCAGATCGTCTCCCGCGCCCGCCAGGCCGGACTCGCGCTCACCTCGCGGGATGTCTTCCTGCACCAGACCATCGCCGAGCTGGCCGCCGCCGTGGCACCGCGCAACGCGCCCGAAGCCGCCGGGGACGAACCGGCGGAGGTGGCGGGCCCGGCGCCGCTCACCCCGATCCAGCACTGGTTCTTCGCCACCCATGGCCCGCTGCGCCACTTCACCATGTCGATGGTCCTCGATCTGCCGTCCGACCTGGACGAGGGCGCACTGGAGGCCGCGCTGGACGCCGTGGTGGCGCACCACCCGGCCCTGCGCACCCGGTTTGTCCAGGGCGACGGCGGCGGGTGGCGGCAGCTCGCGGACGGCGCGCCGGGCGGACCGGTGCTGCGCCGCCACGATCTGTCGGGGCTCGGCGGTGCCGAGGAGACGGCGGCGGCCGAGGCGGCCGCCGAGGCCGCCCGCGCCGAACTCGACCTGACCACAGGGGCGTTGCTGCGGGGCGCCCTGCTGCTGCGCGGGGCGGGGGCCCGGCCGCGGCTGTTCCTCACCGTGCACCACCTGGCCGTGGACAGCGTCTCGTGGCGCATTCTGCTGGGCGATCTGGAGAGCGCCTACCGGCAGGCGGCCGCCGGGGAGCCGGTGCGCCTGGAGCCCGCCTCCACCCCCTTCACCACCTGGGCCCATCGGCTGGGCGAGCGGGTGCGGGAGGGCGAGCTGGACGGCGATCTGCCGTACTGGGAGGGCGTACGGCGGGCGGGCGGCGCGGACCTTCCGGTGGACCGTCCCGGTACGGCCACCGCCGGGTCCACCCACACCGTGCGTGTGACGCTCGACCGCGAGGTCACCGACGGGCTGCTGCGCCGGGTGCCCGGCGTGTACCGGACACAGATCAACGATGTGCTCCTCGGCGCGCTGGGGCGGGTGCTCGCCGGGTGGACGGGCGAGGACCGGGTGCTGGTGGCCATGGAGGGCCATGGCCGCGAGGAGCTGGACGCGGCCGTCGATCTGTCCCGGACCGTGGGCTGGTTCACCACGCAGTACCCGGTGGCGCTGACGCTGCCCGGGGACGGCTGGGGCGCGGTGCTGAAGTCGGTGAAGGAGCAGCTGCGCGCGGTGCCGCACCGGGGGCTGAGCCATGAGGCGCTGGCGTATCTGAGCGCCCCGGACTCCCCCGCGCGGGCGCTCGCCGACGGGCCGCTGCCGGGCATCTGCTTCAACTACCACGGCCAGTGGGACTCGGGCGGGGACGGCGGCGCGTTCACGCTCACCGGGGAGAGCCTGGGTCGGGATCTGGCCGCCGACGAGCCGTCGGTGTATCCGCTCGATGTGTCCGCCGTGGTGGCGGACGGTGAGCTGGAGCTGACCTGGCTGTACTCCGACCGGGTCCACGACGTGGCCACGGTGCGGGGGCTCGCGGACGGGATGCTCACGGCGCTGCGGGAGATCGTGGCGCACTGCGACGGACCGGACGCGGGCGGCCGTACCCCTTCCGACTTCCCGCTGGCCCGGCTGGACCAGGCCGCCGTCGACCGGCTGGTGGGCGACGGACGCCGGATCGAGGACGTCTATCCGCTGACCCCGCTTCAGGAGGGCATGCTCTTCCACCGGCTGGTCGGCGGCGAGGAGGACGTCTACCTCGACCAGGCCACGCTGATCCTGGACGGGGTGGGCGACCCGGAGGCGTTCGCCCGCGCCTGGCAGGAGACGGTGGACCGCACACCGGTGCTCCGTACCGGCGTCGTCTGGGAGGGTGTCGGGCGGCCGCTGCAGATCGTCCGCCACCGGGCCGAGGTGCCCGTGACACAGCTGGACTGGCGCGGGCTGCCGGAGGAGCGGCGCGAGGCCGAGCTGGAGCGGTTCCGGGCCGAGGACCTGGCCCGGGGCATCGATCTGACCGCACCGCCGCTGATGCGGCTGGCCATCGCCCGGCTGACCGGCGCCCGGGTGGCGCTGATGTGGACCTCGCACCATCTGGTCCTGGACGGCTGGAGCCTGGCGCAGGTGTTCACCGAGGTGTGCGAGCGGTACACCGCGGCCGCCCAGGGCCGTGCTCCGGCGCTCCACGCCCGCCGCCCGTTCCGCGACTATCTGCAGTGGCTGGACGGGCGGGACGGACAGGAGGCCGAGCGCCACTGGCGGGATGTGCTCGCCGGTTTCACCGCCCCGACCCCGCTCCCCGCCGACCGCAAGGCCGTGGAGTCCCACCGGGCCCGGTCCTCGGCGACCGTGGCGGTGTCGCTCACCCCCGAGGTGTCGGAGGAGCTGCGCCATACGGCCCGCAGCGGCGGCCTGACCGTCAACACGATCGTGCAGGGCGCCTGGGCGCTGCTGCTGTCCCGGTACGTCGGCGAGGAGGACGTGGTCTTCGGCACCACGGTCTCGGGCCGCCCGGCGGAGCTGGCCGGGGTCGAGTCGATGGTGGGGATGTTCATCAACACCCTGCCGACCCGAGTGCGGGTGGACGCCGCCCGCGACACCGGGGACTGGCTGCGGGACCTCCAGATGGCGCAGTCCGCCTCCCGGCGCCATGAATCCGTCTCGCTGGCGCAGGTGGCGGGCTGGAGCGAGATACCGGCCGGGACCCCGCTCTTCGATTCGATGGTGGCCTTCGAGAACTACCCCTTTGACGACTCCTCGGCGCGCGAGGCGGGCCTGCGGATCGTCGAGGTCCGCTCGATCGACGCCACCAATTTCGGCCTGAGTCTGCGGGCCCGTCTCTCCGACCGGCTGGGCTTCGACCTCGGCTATGACCCGGGGCTGTTCGACGCCCGGACCGCGGCCGCGCTCGCCGACCGGCTGTGCCTGCTGCTCACCGCGATCGCGGCCGACCCCGACCGTCCGCTGCGGGCGCTTCCGTGGACCACCGCCGAGGAGCGGCGGCGGATCCTGGTGGAGTGGGGCGGCGACGCGGCCCCGGAGGCGCCGGAGCGGACGCTGGTGGACCTGTTCGAGGAGCAGGCCGCCCGCACCCCCGGGGCCATCGCCGTCTCCTGCGCCGGGGTGTCGCTGTCGTATGCCGAACTCGCCGCGCGGGCGGGCCGGTTGGCGCATCGGCTGATCGCCGAAGGCGCCGGGCGGGAACGGTATGTGGCGCTGGCGCTGCCCCGTTCGCCGGAGATGATCGTGGCGATCGTGGCGGTGCTGAAGACGGGGGCGGCCTATCTGCCCCTCGACCCGGACCAGCCGTCCGGCCGGATCGCCCGGATGCTCGCCGACGCCGAACCGGTGGCCCTGCTGACCACCTCGGCCCTCGCGGCACGGCTGGGTGCGGACGACGACGCGGACACCGCCGTGGCCCGGCTGTGCCTGGACGACCCCGCCCTGATCGCCGATCTGGAGCGCCGGCCCGCCGCCCTCCCGGCCGGTTCCGGGCCGCTCCCGGAGAGCCCCGCCTACGCCATCTACACCTCCGGGTCCACGGGCGTGCCCAAGGGCGTGGTGATCCCGCACTCCAATGTGGTCCGGCTCTTCTCCCGGACCCGGGAGTGGTTCTCGTACGACGCGAGCGATGTGTGGACGCTGTTCCACAGCTACGCCTTCGACTTCTCCGTCTGGGAGATCTGGGGGCCGCTGCTGCACGGCGGCCGGCTCGTGGTGGTCCCGTACGCCGTCTCCCGCTCCCCGGAAGACTTCCTGCGGCTGCTGGCGGACGAAGGGGTGACGGTGCTCAGCCAGACGCCGTCCGCCTTCCAGGGGCTGATGCGCGCCGACGAGGAGCACCCGGGGGCTCAACTCGCGCTGCGCCGCGTGGTGTTCGGCGGCGAGGCGCTCGACGCGCGGCGGCTGGCGGGCTGGTACGCGCGGCATCCGGACACCGCGCCGGTGCTGGTCAACATGTACGGGATCACCGAGACCACCGTCCATGTCACCTACGCCCCCCTCGACTCCGCGGCGACGTCCGTCGCGGCGGCCACCGCGAGCGCCATCGGTACCGGCATCCCCGATCTGCGGGTGTATGTGCTGGACGAGCGGCTGGAGCCGGTGCCGCCGGGGGCGGCCGGCGAACTGTATGTGGCGGGGGCCGGGCTCGCCCGGGGCTATCTGCGCCGCCCGGGGCTGACCTCGTCCCGCTTCGTGGCCGATCCGTACGGGCCCGCCGGGAGCCGGATGTACCGCACCGGCGACCGGGCCCGGTGGAGCGCGGACGGGGAGCTGGAGTATCTGGGCCGCGCCGACGACCAGGTGAAGATCCGCGGCTTCCGGATCGAGCCCGGGGAGATCGAGGCCGCGCTGGCCGCCCATCCGGAGGTCGGCGACGCGGTGGTGACCGTGCGGGAGGACCAGCCCGGGGTGCGGCGGCTGGTGGCCTATGTGGTGGCCGCCGGTTCGGCCGCGCCACCGCGGGCCGGTGAGTTGCGGGAGTTCCTCCAGCGGTCGCTGCCCGCGCAGATGATCCCGGCGGCGTTCGTGGCGCTGGACGCGCTGCCGCTGACCGCCAACGGCAAGCTGGACCGGCGCGCGCTGCCCGCGCCCGGCCTGGACGGCTTCGCGGCGAGCGCCGAGCGGATCGCCCCGCGCACCGAGGCCGAGCGGACGGTGGCACGGGTGTGGGCCGAGGTGCTCCCGGTCGAGGAGGCCGGGGCGACGGACGACTTCTTCGCCCTGGGCGGCGATTCGATCCTGGCCATCCGGGTGGCCTCCCGGCTGCGGACGGCCTTCGGCACCGAGGTCACCCCGCGCGCGCTGTTCACCCACACCACCGTGGCCGAGCTCGCCGCCGCGCTGAGCGCGCCGGAGGACGGCGGGACGGCGGAGGTTGGCGCGACGGCGGAGGTTGGCGGGGCTGCGGACACCATCCCGGCCGTGCCACGGGACGGGGAGCTGCCGCTGTCCTTCGCGCAGGCGCGCCTGTGGTTCCTGGACTCCTTCGACGGTGGCGGCACGGAGTATGTGACGCCGTTCGCGCTGCGGCTGCGCGGCCGCCTGGAGACCGCCGCACTGCGTACCGCCCTGGACGCCCTGGTGGCCCGGCACGAGCCGCTGCGCACCACCTTCGCCGAGGTGGACGGCCGCGGGGTGCAGCGGGTGCACGACCCGTACCCGGTGGCGCTGCCGGTGCACGACCTCACGACCCGCCCCGTGGCCGAGCGCGAGCGGGAGCTGGAGCGGCTGCTGGAGCGGGAGGGCGCCACCCCCTTCGATCTGCGCACCGGGCCGCTGCTGCGGGCGTCCCTGATCCGGCTGGACGACGAGGAGCACGTCCTCACCCTGACGATGCACCACATCGTCACGGACGGCTGGTCCACGGCCGTCATCAGCGCCGATCTGAGCGAGCTGTACGGCGCGGCGGTCAGGGCGCGGCGACCCGCCCTCGCCCCGCTGCCGCTGGGGTACGCCGACTACGCGGCGTGGCAGCGCGATCCGCTCGGCGGCGCGGCGCGGATGGCGCCGCAGCTGGAGTACTGGCGGGCGCGGCTGGCGGATCTGGCGCCCCTGGAGCTGCCGACCGACCGTCCGCGGCCGGCCGTACAGACCAGATGCGGGGCGCTGCTGGAGCTCACCCTGCCCGCCGCGCTGGTGGAGCGGCTGCGCGCGGCCGGGCGGCGGCGCGACGGCACCCTCTTCATGACGCTCCTCGCCACCTGCCAGGTGCTGCTCGCCCGCTGGTCGGGGCAGGAGGACATCGCGGTGGGCACCGTGACCTCGGGACGGGAGCGGCCCGAACTGGAGCATCTGGTCGGGATGTTCGTGAACACGCTGGTGCTGCGCACCCGCGTGGCGGCCGACGAGTCGTTCGAGGAGCTGCTCACCCGGGTGCGGGGCACCGTGCTGGATGCCTTCGCCCATCAGGACGTGCCGTTCGAGCGGATCGTGGACGCGCTCCAGCCGGAGCGGGACACCAGCCGCACCCCGCTCTTCCAGGTCATGGTGGCGTTGCACAACGTGGGCGCCGAGGTGCCCGACCTGCCCGGTCTCACCGTGGAGGCCGTCCGGGTCCCGGGCCGGACCGCCGGTTTCGACCTGGGCTTCGACTTCGTGGCGGGCCTCGGCGGCCTGACCGGCTTCGTGGAGTACAACACCGATCTGTTCGACGCGGCCACCGTGGAGCGGATGGCCCGTCAGCTGCGGCTGCTGCTGGAAGCTGTGGCCGAGGACCCCGCGCTCCGGGTGGGCGAACTGCCGCTGCTGACCGCCGGGGAGCGGCGGACGGTGCTGGAGGAGTGGAACGACACCGCGCTCGCCGTGCCGGACACCACCTTCCCCCGGCTCTTCGAGGAGCAGGCCGCCCGCACCCCGGGCGCCACCGCGATGGTGGCCTCCGACGCCACCTACGACTTCGCGGGGCTGAACGCGGCCGCCAACCGGCTGGCCCACCATCTGATCGCCCTGGGCGTGGGCCCGGAGAGGGTGGTCGCGGTCAGGCTTCCGCGCACCGCCGCGCTGATGGTGGCCCTGCTCGCGGTCCTCAAGGCGGGTGGTACCCAGCTGTACGTGGACCCGGGGCTGCCCGCGACACGCGCGCGGTTCCTGCTGGAAGACGCGGCACCCAAGGTCGTCCTCACCCCGGAGGTCCTGCGCGACGCGCCCCTCGACGGGCTGCCGGACACCGATCCCACCGATGCGGACCGGCTGTGCCCGCTGCTGCCCGGGCACACCGCGTACATCACCTACACCTCGGGGTCCACCGGCCGCCCCAAGGGCGTCGCCGTCGAACACCGTCAGCTGGTCAACCTCTGCCTCGACCACCGGGCCGGGCTCATCGCCCCGCACCAGGCCGAGGCGGGCCGTCCGCTGCGCTCGGCGCTGACCGCCGCGTTCTCCTTCGACACCTCCTGGGAGGGCGCGGTGTTCCTGGCCTCGGGCCAGGAGGTGCACTTGGTGGACGACGCGGTACGGCTCGACCCGGCCGCCCTCGTGGCCCTGGTCGACGCCCGTGGCCTGGACTTCCTCGACGTCACCCCGTCGTATCTGCATGAGCTGATGGCGGCCGGGCTGTTCGCCGGGGACCGCCACCGCCCCCGGATCGTCATGGTGGGCGGCGAGGCCCTCGGGGCGGCGCTGTGGCGGGAGCTGCGCGCGGTGCCGGGCGTGGCGGCGTACAACTTCTACGGGCCCACCGAATGCGCCGTGGACGCGGTCTACGGCGACCTGGCCGGTCTCGGTGACCGTCCGCTCATCGGACGGCCCGGCCGCAATCTGCGGGCGTACGTCCTGGACGGCGCGCTGCGGCCGGTGCCGCCCGGCGTCCCCGGTGAACTCCATCTGGCCGGGGCACAGGTCGCCCGCGGCTATCTGCGCCGCCCTGGGCTCACCGCGGCGCATTTCGTCGCCGACCCGTACGGCCCTCCCGGCAGCCGGATGTACCGCACCGGTGACCGGGCGCGCTGGACGGCGGACGGGACGCTGGAGTTCCTGGGCCGCGCCGACGAACAGCTCAAGATCCGTGGGTTCCGGATCGAGCCCGGCGAGATCGAGGCCGCGCTGCTGGGCCATCCGGCGGTCCAGGAGGCGGTGGTGGTGGCCCGCGAGGACACCGGCCACCGGCGGCTGGTGGCCTATCTGGTGACCGCCGAGTCCCACGATCCCGCCGAATCCCGCGATCCCCTCGACTCCCCCGATCCGGTGGAACTGCGCGCCCTGCTCAAGCGCACCCTGCCCGACTACATGGTCCCGGCCGCCTTCGTGACGCTGGACCGGATGCCCCGCACCGACAGCGGCAAGGTGGACCGGCGCGCACTGCCCGCTCCCCCGGACCGGCCGGAGCGGGGCTCGCCGTATGTGGCGCCCCGGACCCCCGCCGAGACCGTGCTGGCGGGCGTGTGGGCCGAGGTGCTGGGCGTCCCCGAGGTGGGGGTGGAGGACAACTTCTTCGCCCTGGGCGGCGATTCCATCCTCAGCATCCAGATCGTCTCCCGCGCCCGCCAGGCCGGGCTGACGCTCACCTCCAAGGACGTCTTCCGCCACCAGACCATCGCGGAACTCGCGCTGAGCGTCGAGACGGCCCGGCGGCAGCCGCTCGCCGAGCCGTCCGGGGCGGTGGCCGGACCGGCGCCGCTGACGCCCATCCAGCACTGGTACCTGGACGGGCGGCGGCCCGGCGACCGGCACCACTTCACCATGAGCCACCGGCTGGAGCTCACCGGCGACCTCGACGAGGCCGCCCTGCGGCAGGCGGTGGACGCCCTGGTGGCGCACCACGCCGCGCTGCGCACCCGCTTCCTGGTCGTCGACGGGCAGTGGCGCCAGGAGGTCCTGCCCACCGCCCCCGGCGGTGTCCTGGAGCGGCACGACCTGTCCGGTCTGGACGACGCGGCACGCGCCGAAGCCGTACGGGGGGCCACGGTCGCGGCCCAGACGGGGCTGGACATCGCCGAGGGGGCCGTGCTGCGGGCGCTGCTGTTCACCTTCGGCCCCGGGCAGGCGCCCGAGTTGCTGCTCACCGCTCACCATCTGGTGGTGGACGGCGTCTCCTGGCGTGTCCTGCTCGGCGATCTGGAGACCGCCTACCGCGGCGCCGCCGCCGGTGGCGCGCCCACCCTGCCCCCATCGAGCAGTGCCTTCACCCAGTGGGCCGCCCGGCTGGCGGACCATGTGCGCTCCGGCGGGCTCGACGCCGACCTGGAGTACTGGACGGGCGTGGCACGCTCCGCGCCCGCCGCGCTCCCCGTCGACCATGAGGGCCCCAACACCCATGAGACGGCGGCCACGGTGACCACGGTCCTCGGCCGTGCCGAGACCGAGGCGCTGCTGCGCCAGGTCCCCGGTGTCTACCGGACGCGGATCAACGACGTACTGCTCGCCGCGCTCGGCCGGAGCCTGGCGCGCTGGACCGGCGGGGACACGGTGCTGATCGGAGTGGAGGGGCACGGCCGCGAGGATCTCTTCGAGGACCTGGACCTCTCCCGTACGGTCGGCTGGTTCACCGCCGAGTACCCGCTCGCGCTGGCCGTCGACGCCGGGGCGGGGTGGCGCGACACCCTCCGGTCCGTCAAGGAGCAGCTGCGGGCCGTTCCGCACCACGGGCTCGGCCACGGAGCGCTGCGCCATCTGGCCCCCGAGGACTCCCCGGCCGGGGAGCTGCGGGGCGGTCCATCGCCGCAGATCGTCTTCAACTACCACGGCCAGTGGGATGTGGCCGCGCCCGGCGAAAGCGCCCCGGTCCTGTACCGCACCGCCCTCCCCGTGACCGGCCAGGACGCCGCGCCCGGGGAGACCCGCCCGTGTCTGCTGGAGGTCACCGGGGCGGTCCAGGACGGGCGGCTGGAGCTGGGCTGGAGCTATCCGGCCCGGATGTACGACGAGGCCACCGTGCGCCGGGTCGCGGAGGACTGTCTGACCGCGCTGAAGGAGATCGTCGCGCACTGCGCGGAGCCCGGCGCGGGCGGACGCACCCCGTCCGACTTCCCGCTCGCCCGGCTCGGCCAGCGCCAGGTGGATCTGATCGCCGGTGACGGCGGCGCGGTGGAGGACGTGTATCCGCTGACCCCGCTCCAGGCGGGCATGCTCTTCCACGGTCTCGTGGACACCGGTGGCGCCTACTTCGACCAGATCGCCATCCGGATCGGCGGGGTCGCCGACCCGGACGCCTTCGCGGCCGCCTGGCAGCGGGTGGTGGACCGTACGCCGGGCTTACGCAGCTCCGTCCGCTGGGAGGGGCTCGCCGAGCCGGTCCAGGTCGTCCACCGCCGGGCCGACCTGCCCACCGTCCGGCTGGACTGGCGGGAGTTGACGCCGTCCGCGCGGGAGGAGGCGCTGCGGCGGCTACTGGCCGAGGACCGCGCCGCCGGGATGGAGCTCACCTCGGCCCCGCTGAGCCGGATCGCGGTGGCCGGGCTGCCCGATGACGAGGTCATGCTGGTGTGGACCTCGCACCATCTGATGCTCGACGGCTGGAGCACCGGCCAGATCTTCGCCGAGGTGTGCGAGACCTACGCGGCCCTCGTGGCCGGGCGCTCACCCCAGCCGCCCGCCCGCCGGGCCTTCCGGGACTTCCTGCGCTGGCTGCGTGAGCAGGACCAGGAGCGTGCGGAGCAGCATTGGCGCGAGGTGCTGTCGGGGTTCGGCACCCGCACACCGCTGCCGTACGACCGGCCGCCGCGGGAGGCGCATCGCACCACCTCGACCGCGCTGACCCGGCTGGAGCTGACCGAGGAGGTGTCCGCCCGGCTGCGGGAGACCGCGCGCGGCGGCGGGCTGACGGTCAACACGGTGGTGCAGGGCGCGTGGGCGCTGCTGCTGTCGCGGTACGGCGGTGTGCGCGACGTGGTGTTCGGCACCACCGTCTCGGGCCGTCCGGAGGGGCTGCCGGGCGTGGAGACGATGGTCGGCATGTTCATCAACACGGTCCCCACCCGGGCCGTGGCCGAGGGCGGCCGTGAGGTCGTGGCGTGGCTGCGGGAGCTCCAGGAGCAGCAGACCGAGTCCCGCCGCTTCGACTTCGTCGCACTCCCCAGGATCCAGGCCCTCAGCGCGGTCCCGGCCGGTGAGGCGCTCTTCGACAGCATGGTGGTGTTCGAGAACTACCCCTTCGACGAGGCGTCGGCGGCCGGTGCCGGAATCCGGGTGCTGGAGGTGCGGGCCGAGGACTCCACCAGTTTCCCGCTATGTCTGCGCGCCTATCTCGGCGACCGGCTGGGCTTCGACCTCGCCTACGATCCGGCGCTGTTCGACGCGGCCACGGTGGAGCGGGCGGCGGCCCATCTGGCGACGCTGCTCACCGGGATCGCGGACGGCGCCGGGCGGTCGCTGGACGAGCTGCCGCTGCTGACGGAGGCGGAGCGCCTGCGGGCGGCCGGCGAGTGGAATGCCACCGCCCGGCCGCTGCCGGAGGGTTCGCTGGCGGAGCTGTTCGCCGAGCGGGTCCACCGGGCCCCGGACGCCGTCGCCGTCACCGACGGCGCCACCTCGCTCAGCTATGCCCAACTCGACGGATGGGCAGGGCGGTTGGCCGGACATCTGCTGCGGTCCGGGGTGCGGCCTGAGGACCGGGTGGCGCTGCTCATGGACCGGTCGGTGGAGCTGGTCGTGGCCCAGCTCGCGGTGGTCAGGGCCGGTGGGGTGTATGTACCGGTGGACGTCCGTGCCCCGCGCGATCGGCGGCGGACGCTGCTGGACCAGGCGGGCGCCGCGGTCGTGCTGGCGCCGGAGGAGGTGGCCGCCGCCCGGGAGGGCGAGCCGGTGGCGCCCGCGGTCCCGGTGCACCGGGACCAGCTGGCGTATGTGATGTTCACCTCCGGGTCGACGGGTGTGCCGAAGGCCGTGGGGGTGCGCCATCGCGATGTGGCGGCGCTCGCCCTGGACCGTGCCTTCGCCGGTGGCGGGCATGAGCGGGTGCCGCTGCACTCGCCGGTGGCGTTCGACGCCGCCACCTACGAGATGTGGGTGCCGCTGCTGAACGGTGGCCGGGTGGTGGTGACATCGGACGAGCTGGACGCCGCCGCGGTGCGCCGCCTGGTGGCCGAGCAGGGGGTGACGGGGCTCTGGCTGACCGCCGGGCTGTTCCGGCTGCTGGCCGGGGACGCGCCGGACTGCTTCACGGGGCTGCGCGAGGTGTGGACCGGCGGCGATGTGGTGCCCGCGGCCTCGGTGCGCCGGGTGCTGGACCGCTGCCCCGGGCTGACCGTGGTGGACGGCTACGGACCGACCGAGACCACGACCTTCGCCACGTACTTCCCGATGTCCCGCGCCGGCGAGGTGCCCGAGGTGGTGCCGATCGGCCGGCCGCTGGACAACATGCGGGTCCACGTCCTGGACTCCAGGATGCGGATCGTGCCGCCGGGTGTGGTCGGCGAGCTCTTCGTCGCCGGGGAGGGGGTGGCGCGTGGCTATCTCGGCCGTCCCGGTCCGACCGCCGCGGCGTTCCTCCCCGATCCGTACGGGCCGGCCGGGGAGCGGATGTACCGCACCGGCGATCTGGCGCGGCGACGCCCGGACGGCACGGTGGAGTTCCTCGGCCGCGCCGATGACCAGGTCAAGATCCGTGGCTTCCGGATCGAGCCGGGCGAGGTGGAGGGGGTACTGGCCGGGCATCCCGAGGTGGCGGATGTCGCGGTGGTGGCCCGCGCGGACGGCCCAGGCGGCAAGCGGCTGGTGGCCTATGTGGTGGCCGCCTGCGACGCCCCGGTGGAGGGTGACCTGTTGCGGGCGTACGCGGCCGAGCGGCTGCCGGACTACATGGTGCCGTCCGCCGTCGTCCCGCTGGAGGCGCTGCCGCTCGGCCCCACCGGGAAGCTGGACCGCGCGGCGCTGCCCGCCCCGGCCCCGGACACCCGCCGCACGCCCTACCGGGCGCCGCGCGAGGGGGCCGAACGGGCCGTGGCGGCGGTCTGGGCCGAGGTGCTGGAGGTCGAACGCGTCGGCGCCGGGGACAACTTCTTCGAACTCGGCGGCGACTCGATCCTCTCCATCCGGCTCACCTCACGGCTGCGTGAGGTGCTGGGGGTGGAGCCGTCGCCCCGCCTGGTGTTCACCCATCCGACCGTCGCCGCCCTGGCCGAGGCGCTCGGTCGCGCGGACGGCCGCGGCGCGGACCGGCCCGCCCCGATCACACCGGTGGCCCGGGACGGCGAGCTGCCGCTGTCGTATCCGCAGCAGCGGCTGTGGTTCCTGGACTCCTTCGCCCCCGACAGCGCCGAGTACATCACCCCGCTGGCGCTGCGGATACGGGGAGCCCTCGATGTGGCCGCGCTCAGCGCGGCGCTGACCGCGCTGGTGGCCCGGCACGAGTCGCTGCGGACCACCTTCGACGCGGTGGACGGCCGCGGGGTGCAGATCGTGCACGACCCCCGGGAGATCCGGCTCGACCCGTACGATCTGTCCCATCTCCCCGCCGCCGAGCGGGAGTCGGAGCTGCGGGAGCTGCTGGCGTACGAACGGGCGCGCCCGTTCGATCTGCGGCGCGGCCCGCTGCTGCGGACCGGGCTGATCCGGCTCGGCGCCCAGGAGCACATGCTGAGCCTGACGCTGCATCACATCATCACGGACGGCTGGTCCACCGGTGTGCTCACCGGCGATCTGCGGGAGCTGTACCGGGCGGCGCTGAGCGGTGAACCCGCGGCGCTGCCCCCGCTCCCGGTGAGTTACGCGGACTTCGCCGCCTGGCAGCGCACCGAACTCACCGCCCCCCGCACCAGTGAGGAACTGGCCTACTGGACAAGGCAGTTGGCCGGGGTGCCGCCGCTGGAGGTGCCCACCGACCGGCCCCGCCCGGCGGTGCGGACGAAGAACGGCGCCACCGTGGAGTTCGCGGTGCCCGCCGGGGTGAGCTCGCGCCTGAAGGAGTTCGGGCGGACGCGGGGCACCACCCTGTTCATGACGCTGGTGGCGGCGGCCCAGATCCTGCTGGCGCGGCTGTCGGGCGGGCGGGACATCGCGGTGGGCACCGTCACCTCGGGGCGGGAGCGCCCCGAGGTGGAGCGGCTGATCGGCTTCTTCGTGAACACCCTGGTGCTGCGCTCCACCGTCGATCCGCACGCCCGCTTCGGCGACTTCCTGGCCGAGGTGCGCGGCACCGTCCTGGACGCCTTCGCCCATCAGGCGGTGCCGTTCGAACGGGTGGTGGACGAGGTGCGGCCGGTGCGGGACACCAGCCGGACACCGCTGTTCCAGGCGATGGTGGTGCTCCAGAACGCCCCGGGCCGGACACTGGAGCTGCCCGGTCTGGAACTGGCGGACGTGGAACTCGACACCCAGACCGCCGCCTTCGACCTCACCTTCGAGTTCGCCGAGGCCGAGGAGGGTGTACTGCGCGGGCTGATCGGCTACAGCACCGACCTGTTCGACGCCTCGACGGTGGAGCGGATGGGCACGGCCCTGCGGGCGCTGCTCGCCGGGATCGCCGAGGATCCGGACCGTCCGGTGGGCGCGCTGCCGTTGACCACCCCGGCCGAGCTGCGGCGCACCCTGGTCGAGTGGAACGACACCCGCCTGGAGGTGGACCGGGCCACGCTGCGCGAGCTGTTCGAGCGGCAGGTGGCCGTCTCCCCGGATGCCACGGCCGTGCGGTACGGGAAGGGCGATCTCACCTTCGCCGAGCTGGAGGTGGCCGCGAACCGGCTGGCGCACCGGCTGATCGGCCGGGGCGTGGGGCCGGAGCGGCTGGTGGCGCTGGTGCTGCCGCGTTCGGTGGAGATGCTGGTGGCGCAGCTGGCAGTGGCGAAGGCGGGCGGTGCGTTCCTGCCGGTCGACCCCGGCTATCCGAAGGAGCGGGTCGCGTTCATGCTGCGGGACGCCGCGCCCTCGGTGGTGCTCGACGACGCGGCCTCGGTGTGGGCCGAGGAGGGCCCCGCCGGGCCACCGCCACTCCGTGGCCTGACGCCGGACCATCCGGCGTATGTCATCTACACCTCCGGGTCCACCGGTGTGCCCAAGGCGGTCGTGGTCACCCATGCCGGGCTCGCCAGTTTCTCGGCCGCCGCGGCCGCGCACTACGACGTGCGGGCCGGGGACCGGGTGCTGCAGTTCTCCTCGCCCAGCTTCGACGCCTCCGTCCTGGAGCTGTGTGTCTCGCTGCCCCGTGGCGCGGCGCTGGTGATCGGCGACGAGGGCCCGCTGCTGGGCGAGCGGCTGGCCGAGGTGCTCCGCGGGCGGCGGATCACCCATGCGCTGATCCCCCCGGCCGCGCTGGCCACCGTGGAGGAGGCGGATCGGCGGACGGGGCTGCCGGATCTGCGGACCCTCATCGTCGGCGCCGACGCCTGCTCCGCGGAGCTGGTGGACCGCTGGGCGCCGGGGCGGCGGATGGTCAACTCCTACGGCCCGACCGAGGCCACGGTGGTGAGCACCTGGTCCGGGCCGCTGACCGCCGGGTCGGGGGTGCCGCCGATCGGCCGGCCGATCCCGAACACCCGGGTCTACGTACTGGACGAGGCGCTGCGCCCGGTGCCGGTGGGCGTTGCCGGGGAGCTCCATGTGGCGGGCACGGGCCTGGCGCGGGGCTATCTGGGCCGTCCCGGGCTGACCGCCGCACGGTTCGTGGCCGATCCGTTCGGCCCGGCCGGCGGCCGGATGTACCGCACCGGCGATGTGGTGCGGTGGACCGGCGACGGTGAGCTCGTATTCCTCGGCCGGGCCGACGACCAGGTCAAGGTGCGGGGCTTCCGGATCGAGCTCGGCGAGGTGGAGAGCGCGCTGCGGCGCAGCCCGGAGGTGCGGGAAGCGGTGGTCGCCGTACGGGAGACCGCCCCGACCCCGGAGCAGCCCTCCGGCGGGAAGCGCCTGGTGGGCTATGTCGTCCCGGCGCCGGGTACCTCGCCGACCGCCGCCTCGCTGCGCGACGTCCTGGGGCGGACCCTTCCGTCCCATATGGTGCCGTCGGCGTTCGCCACTCTGGACGCCCTTCCGCTCACGGCCAACGGCAAGGTGGACCGCCGGGCGCTGCCCGATCCGGATCCGGCGCCCGTCACCTCCGGTGCGGGCCATGTGGCCCCGCGCACCCCGATGGAGCGCCGGATCGCGGACATCTGGGCCGATGTGCTCGGTCTGGAACGGGTGGGCGTGGAGGACAACTTCTTCGAGCTCGGCGGGGACTCCATCCTCAGCATCCAGGTGGTCTCCCGCGCCCGGCAGGCCGGGCTGCGGCTGACCACCAAGGATCTGTTCACCCATCAGACGGTGGCGGGGCTCGCCACCGTGGCCACGGCCGAGCGGGACGAGGGCCGTGCCGGGCCGGTGACCGGATCGCTTCCGCTCACCCCGATCCAGCGCTGGTTCTTCGCCACCCACACCGTGAATCCGCGCCACTTCAACCAGTCCACGCTGCTGGAGCTGCACCAGGAGCCGGACGAGAAGGCGCTGGAGGGGGCACTGGCCGCGCTCCTGGTCCACCATGACGCACTGCGCACCCGGTTCACCGAGGACGGCGGCGAGTGGCACGGCCACGTCCCGGAACCGGATGGCGACGGCGCCGTCCTGGACCGCCACGACCTGTCCGGTCTGCCGGCGCGGGAGGCGGACGCGGCGATGGAGAAGGCGGCCGACGCCCTCCACGCGGGCTTCGACCTGGGCCGGGGGCCGCTGCTGCGGGCCGCGCTGTTCCGGTTCGGCGAGGCCCGGCGGCCGTTCCTCTTCCTGACCGCACACCACCTGGTCATCGACGGGGTGTCCTGGCGGATTCTGCTGGACGACCTGGACATCGCCTATCAGCAGGGCGTGCGGGGCGATCCGGTGGACCTCGGCACCAGGACCACCGCGTTCCGCGACTGGGCGCGGCGGCTCGCGGAGCATGTGGCCGAGGGTGGCCTGGACCATGAGGCCGACCACTGGTGCGAGGCACTCGACTCCCGGCCGCTGCCGGTCGACCATCAAATGGCCACGCCCGGGCCCGAGATCGGTACGCTGCCGGTCGAGTTCGACGAGCGGGACACCGAGGCACTGCTGCGCTCGGCGCCCACGGCCTACCGCACCCGCATCAACGATGTGCTGCTCGCCGCGCTCGCGCTGGCGCTGTCCCGCTGGACGGGCCAGGAGCGGGTGTCGGTGGAGCTGGAGGGCCATGGGCGCGAGGACATCCTGGACGGTGTCGATCTTTCCCGTACGGTGGGCTGGTTCACCACCATGTATCCGGTCTCCTTCGAGCTGCCGGACCTCCCCGACGGCGGGCCGGCCGACTGGCGAGGGCTGGTCAAGTCGGTGCGGCGGCGGCTGCGGACCGTCCCGGGCAACGGCTTCGGCTTCGGGGCGCTGCGCGCCTTCGGCCCACCCGAGCTGCGCGAGCGGCTGTCCCGGCACGGCGCCGGGCCGCAGATCGTGTTCAACTACCTCGGCCAGTGGGACGCCCGGTCGGCCGAGTCCCAGGGCGGTCTGGTCCATGCCGAGCACGGCTCGTTCGGCCAGGACCACGATCCGCGCGAGGGCGGTTCCCATCTGCTGGAGGTGGTGGGCGCGGTGCAGGACGGCCGGCTCGGCTTCACCTGGCGCTACCGCCCCGATGTGCACGAGAGGGCGACCGTGGAGGCGGTGGCCGGGGACTTCGCGGAGGCGCTGCGCCGGATCGCCGGGGACTGCCGGGGCGCCGTATGACCGCGGCCCCGCCGGTGTCGCCGCCGGTGCCGCTGTCGCGCAACCGGGACTACCGGCTGCTGTGGGGCGGTCAGGCGCTCTCGGAGTTCGGCTTCCACACGGCGCTGATCGCGTTTCCGCTGCTGGTCCTCGCGCTCACCGGCTCGGGCGCAGCCTCCGGTCTGGTGATGGGCACCATCGCCGCCGCGCAGATGGTGGCCGGACTCCCGGCGGGTGTCCTGGTGGACCGCTACGACCGAAAGGCCATCATGCTGGGCTGTGAGGCGGCCCAGTCGGTCTCCGCCATCAGCCTGGTGGCGGCCGTGTGGGCGGGCGCGGCCACCGTCTGGCACATGGTGGCCGTGGCGGCGGTGTTCGGGGCGAGCGCGGCGCTCTTCGAACCGGCGGAGAGCGCTTCGCTGCCCAGCCTGGTGGCGGAGGAGCATCTGCCCACGGCGGTGGCGATGAACACCGCACGTGCCTCGATGGGGCAGCTGGCGGGCACCGCGACCGGCGGGTTCCTGTTCGCCGTGGGGCGGTTCGTGCCCTTCCTGGTGGACGCCGTGACACACACGCTCTCCTTCGTCGCGCTGCTCTTCGTCCGGCTGCCCCGGCGCGAGCGGTCCGCCGCCGGGGTGGGCCCGCTGGGCCGGGAGGCGCTGGCCGGGCTGCGGTGGGTGTGGCGGGAGCGCCGGATCCGGGTCACGGTGGTGTGCGCGGTGGTGCTCAACCTGTTCTTCAGCGCCTTCTACCTCGTCGTCATCGTGCTCGCCGAG